>DAOVMN010000248.1 GCA_030630685.1 Thermoplasmata archaeon
AAAAAGGAGTCAAGTTGTTTCATGTGTATGGTAAGTTGTTTCAATTAGATAAAGTTAACTATTATTGAGATAAATGAAAATCTATTGTGGGTGGTTTAGGGTTTTTCAAAGTTCTCATTTGGGAATCATGCTACCGCAATCCTTAAATGATATACGCCTTGTATGGAACACATGAATCACGATAAATCCGCAGACAGTCATGATCGAAATCTGAAGGCCATCACCATAGACGGCTGGAGGGCGGGGATCCGCTTCTCATCATGCCACATGATACCCTATCATCGCAAATGCTCCCGTCTCCACGGACACACCTATGTGCTCCACCTGAAGATCGAAGGTTATCCGGATGAAGCTGGTTTCCTCATGGACTTCTCCATCATTAAAAAGGCACTCATGGAGATAGCCGGTTCTCTGGATCACCGGGTGGTCCTTCCGGGAAGGAATCCTTATATTTCTGTTGAGGCCGAGGGGGAGGAAGTGAGGGTGGCCTACCAGGGTAAAAACTATCTTTTTCCCATAGAGGACGTGATAATACTGGATATAAAGACCCTCACCGCCGAGATGCTCTCGGAGTACATACTCGATGAGTTCGTAGGAATTGTGAAGATCCCGCAGAACATAATCAGGGTGTCAGCGGGAGTGGACGAGGGTCCCGGGCAGGGGGCCTGGAGTACGATGGAGCTGCACCAATAATGGAATCAGGCACTGATCCCTTAGCCTTCTTTGGCCTCGCCTCTGATTTCTCTTTCTTGGGCTTATTATCTTTATTCTCTTCTTCCTCTGATTTCTCATCCTTGGGCTTATCGTCCTTATTCTCTTCTTCCTTTGCCTCTAACTTCTCATCCTTGGTTTCCCCACCCTTACTCTCTTTTTGCTCTAACTTCTCATCCTTGGTCTCTCCACCCTTACTCTCTTTTTGCTCTAACTTCTCATCCTTGGTTTTTCACCCTTACTCTCTTTTTGCTCTAAGTTTTCTCCCTTGGTTTTTTCACCCTTACTCTCTTTTTGCTCTGGCCTCTCTTCCTTGGGTTTATCGTCCTTATTCCCCTCTTCCTTTGCCTCTAACTTCTCAGGTGGGGCATAGCCGTATGGCTTTGGCCTGGCATACCTGTCGATCAAGGGCGTAAAGGCGTTCATAAGGAGGATCGAATATGCCACACCCTCGGGCATTGAGCCGTAAAGCCGAATCATGACGACAAGCACGCCTGCCCCTGCAGCAAAGATGAACTGCCCCCTGTCCGTCAAAGGGGCGGTCACGTAGTCTGTTGCCATAAAGAAGGCCCCTAAAAAGAGACCCCCTGCCAGGATGTGGAATATCGGGTCTTCACCGGGAATCAACCAGGTCAACAGGAAAACCGTGCCAATAAAAACTCCTGGAATCCTCCACTTGATCACACCGGTGGCAAGGAGAATAATACCTCCGATCAGTATCAGTAGTACGGAGGTTTCGCCTATGCACCCACCTATATCCCCAAGAAAGAGGTCCAGATAAAGTTCATGAGTACTTCCTGTGTTGACAAAACTCTCGCTCAAGGGGGTCGCAGTTGTGACAGAATCCATACCCATCGGCGAGGATACCGGGGCTATCCAGTTGGTCATCGGGCCGGCGAAACTGACCGAGAGGAACGCCCTGCCGGCCAAGGCGGGATTGAAGATGTTGTACCCTAAACCGCCAAAGGCCTCCTTGACTATGGCAATGGAAAAGGCAGCACCTATCACCACCGCCCACAACGGAATCCTCGGAGGAAGCACGAGGGCCAACAGCATGCCTGTCACTACCGCGCTTCCGTCCATCACGAACTCCCTCTTCCTCAGCATCTTGGCTGCGAACTCCGTAAGGACGCAGGTGACAACCGAGACCAGCACCACAAAGAGCGTGTATATACCGAAGTAGTAGACCCCCCCTGTAGTGGGAAGAAGAAGGGCCAAGCAGACGAGGAACATGATTTTCCTTGTTGATCTCTTTGCATGAAGGTGAGGGGCGGGGGATACCATCAGTTTCTTCTGCTCAGAGCCTTTTTCGCTGCTCATTTCTTCGCCCCCTTTTTGAGTTTCATGAGTTCGGCCTTCCCTACTTTGATGTACTGAACTATGGGGATGTTTGCAGGGCAGTCGTATGCACAGGCCCCGCACTCCACGCAGTTCTCTATCCAGTAATCCCCGAGCTCCTCGTACATCTTGTTCTTGACGTAGGCGACAAACATCGTTGGCACAAGGTTCATCGGGCAGGCCTCGATACAGGCCCCACAGCGTATGCAGTTCCCCTCGGGTTTCATGTCGCTCTTCTTTACGAGGATGGAGTTCGTCCCCTTCTGTGTGGGTATGTCAAGCGAGGTCTGGGATATCCCCATCATCGGGCCCCCGAATATCATCTCGTCCGCTTCCGGAGGGACGCCGCCGCAGAATTCTATGAGTTCCTTGGCGGGCGTACCGAAACGAGCAATGAGGTTCTTCGGCTCCTTGACCAGACCCGAGACGGTCAAGACCCTTTCTATCAGGGGCTTACCCTCATAGATGGCATCGTGTATCGCCTTGAGGGTGCTAACGTTCTGAACCACGACCCCCACCTCGAACGGGAGCCCTGCCACTGGCACTTCGCGGCCAAGGATTCTTTTCAGAAGAGTCTTTTCTGCTCCAAGCGGGTATATCGTATCTAAGGACTCGACCGTCACCTGTCCGGGGAGCCCCGCTTTCGCCAAAAGATTCCGCATGGTTTCCACCGCGTCAGGTTTATTGTCCTCAATAGCTACATAGGCCCTGCTGCACCCGATAACCCTCATCATGATACCAAGGCCCTTCAGGATATCGTCCCCGTGCTCGAGCATGAGGCGGTGGTCTGAGGTGATGTAGGGCTCACACTCGCAACCGTTTACGATTATTGTGTCGATCTTCTTGTCCGGGGGAGGCTGGAGCTTCACATGGGTCGGGAAGGTAGCACCGCCTAGACCCACGATGCCCGCCTCCTTAATACGTGATAAAATATCCTCCTTCGAAAGATCCTCAGGGTTTTCCGGTTTGTCCAACTCGACCCACTCGTCCATACCATCCGACTCTATGACAATGGCATCACCAACCCTCGAGGTAACCGAGCTAACGACCTGGATAATGCCCTTCACCTTCCCCGAGATCGTGGCGTGAATGGGAACGGAGACGAAACCACCGGCCTCCGCGATCTTCTGGCCTGTTTTCACCTTATCACCCCGCTTGACCAGTGCCTTTGCAGGAGCGCCTATGTGCTGGCTCAGGGGGAGTGTGGCCTCTTTCGGAAGAGGGGCCTTCTCTATATTCTTGTGGCTGGCAATCTTGTAATAAGGCGGGTGAATCCCTTTGCTTTTCCTCTTGTCGAACAATGTATCGAACAATGCCAATGATCTTCCTCCATGCTGCATGGTTCCTTAATCCTCGATCTCATAATCGCCCAGGCCCGAGGAGCGGAAGATTTCCTTCGGGTCCTCGTATCCCAAGAGAAGCGCTTCTATCCCCGGCAGGGTCTCAACGAGCCGGATGCCATCCTCGGCTCCGAGCACAAAGACCCCGGTGGCCAGTATGTCCGCTACCGTGCAGTTATCTGCTATAATGGTTGCGCTGGAGCACCTGAAGATCGACCTGCCGGTGCTGGGGTCCATGATATGCCCGACACTCGCGTTCTCATCGAAATATCGCTCGTAGTTCCCAGAGGTGGCTATGGCCTGGCCAGAGAGCTCGAATTCCGTGACAGATGTACTCCTATCCCCAGGATCTCGAAGCCCGGTCACCCATTTCTTGCCGCCCGGCTTGGTGCCCAAGGTTGCTATGTCCCCTCCGGCGTCCACGAGTGCCCTCTTGATCCCTTTCTCCTTCAAGACCGTGATCGCGGCATCCACGGCATAACCCTTGGCCATCCCGTCGAGCGTGAGACTCATCCCCGGCTCAAGGCGTATGGAATCGTTGGTTACGGTTATCCTGTCCGATCCGACCAGGGGCATCGTCTGGTTTATGAATTCCTCCTGAGTCCCGTGGGGGAAGTACCAGAACATTGTAAAAACCTTCAACTCTCCGCTCTCGTTCACAACATAGTATTGCTGCCAATTGGATCTTATGCTCCAGCCCGGGACTCCCATCCCAAGGATGTTCCCCTCCATATTGACCGCAGGAGTTTCGTTTAATTCATACAACGC
>DAOVMN010000169.1 GCA_030630685.1 Thermoplasmata archaeon
CTACGAGGGAAGTGATGAAGATAAGGATGGAATTGGTGATACTCCTTATGATCTACCCGGTAATGAGCCGGATGATAAGTATCCGCTGATGCTGCCCTTTGATTGCTATCCCATACAGGCCTGGTGGCTCCAGGGCGACGGCACGATGTATAAAGGTGATACAACCGGTCCTTTTGGGAGCATCATTATAATGGGTGGAGAATCGAATACATGGATTGCGGATTATTCGGCAGCAGAGGATACCGCTTTCCCGTTGAATACGAACTGGACCGGATATTTAACCTTCGCATCAGCACCACAAGATGGCCATAATTTCGGGGTTGAGATAGGTTATTCCGATGGTACCGATTTCACCCCCGGGGAACCGAACGCAACCCTGGAAGGCGATGGTAGCAAAACGGCTTTTGCATTCGAGACCTCTGCAGCCGAGTTTACCGTACCGAAGGACAATTATTTGGCTTTGAGGATCACAGGTAACGATTCCGATTACGAGGTCAGAACCGGCGGTGGCTGGAGCTTTATTTCATCCCCAAAGACGGATCCGGGCTATCCGCGCGAGGGGCTTATGACCAATTTCTCAGCCGAGCCTATTGTAGTTGGGACCGGTGAGGATGTGAACTTCACAAGCGAGACCTCAGGCGGTTCCCCTCCTTATACATACAAATGGTATTTCGGTGACGGGGAAACAAGTACAGAGCCAAATCCAACACACAAATATGAAACCCACGGATTCTACACCGTTGCCCTTTCTGTGGCCGACTCGCACAGGAATAAGGCCATCGCGGTCAAGGAGAACTGCATCACGGTCATAGATATTGATTTCGCAACAGATGAACGCATATTCGAAGTAGATGAGACTATCGAGTTTTCCGACAGGACAGAGGGCGGCTCTCCTCCTTATGAATATGAGTGGGATTTCAATTACAACGGCACTGTTGACAGCACGCTACAAAACCCCTCATGGAGTTATGGAGAAACGGGAACCTATAATGTTTCTCTGAAAATAAACGATTCCGAGGAAAAAAGTGCTACTGGTGTCAAAGATGACTTTATTACTGTATTTGACCCTGAATTGACTATCGACCCGGTCGGGAGCTTTGGTGGTTCGGCTTGCTCTGTTGCAGTACAGGGAAATTACGCTTATCTCGGGCAGGGATTGAGGCTTATTGCATTGAATATCTCGGGTGAAGAGCCGGAGAAGGTTGGTTCGCTGGCACTGCCGGACAGGGCACTGGAGATCTCTATCAAGGATAATTATGCTTATATTGCGAATAGCGAGTCCGGTCTATTGATAGTTGATATTTCCAGGCCCGCAAATCTCACGATTGCCGGCTCCGCACATATTCCGGATGGGGAATGTGAGGGCGTGTCAGTCTTTGGAAACTACGCATATCTGGCAGCAGGAGAGAAGGGTCTGCAGGTTGTGAATATCTCCGATCCATCATCCCCTTATCCGGAGGCATCACTCGATCCGGGAGAGCCAAAGCATGTCTTTATCCCCAATCCACGTGAGGACGGAGGAAGTTCACCCGACACCGTGGTATTGAACGAGGTGCATCATTCCGGCGATGGATCCGGCGAGTGGATAGAGATCTACAATGGCGGCTCTGAAAATATCTCGCTCGTTGATTGGAGGCTTATGAACGGAACCGGGGATTTGAACTATACAATCCCGGGAACAGGTGCGGATTGGAACGGAACTCTGCAACCCGGTGAATACCTCGTTGTTCACATCACCGAAGAAGAGGACACAC
Source organism: Thermoplasmata archaeon (assembly GCA_030630685.1). Classification (GTDB taxonomy): domain Archaea; phylum Thermoplasmatota; class DAOVMN01; order DAOVMN01; family DAOVMN01; genus DAOVMN01. Next base: position 1,755 of record DAOVMN010000169.1, read on the forward strand.
CCGGTCGGGATGTCTATGCCAACCTCTCCGAAGTGCTTAATGACACAGGTGACGGCATCTCCCTTTTCGACAATGAAAGTAATGCTGTTGATTTCATGAGATACGGGAATTGCACTTATGCACCACCTGCCGGGACAGAATGGCATGGGGATAATCCGAATTCTTCGGCAGGCTCGCAATCCATAGGGAGAAATAAGAACAGCACTGACACCGATGACGGTGCGGATTGGGAAAATACAGGGGGAATGGATTCGGGATTCCCGACGCCGGGGGAGCAAAATTTCAACATAATCCTGTATGCTGTCGGGTATGATCCGCAATATTGGCGGTTTAGTTTGTGGACAATTGACATCACCGACCCATTGAACCCCAATCAAATTAGCTCATGCGAAACAGAGGACGATGAAGGGCTTTTCGTTCTTGGAAATTACTCTTATGTTGCAGCAGGAGGGTCGGGACTGCAGATTTTCAATATTGAGAACGCACTGAATCCTAGCCTTGTGTGTTCTTTCGATGCATGGGTAAAAGATGTTTTTGTGCGTGCCGGTTCTGTTTATGCCTATCTTGCTAAGGATTCCGGTATTGCAATAGTTGATATCTCCGAGCCTGCAAATCCAAAACACGTTAGTTCCCTGGATATCGAAGGAGGAGTAAATTCTATCCATGTTACTTCAGGTTCCTGTCCGCGTGCATACCTTACAGGTAATGGGGACGAGGGTTTTTTGACAGTAAATATCTCGGATAATGAGAACCCAAAAGTGCGGCATAAAATGGAAGAGCCCGGGAGGATATGTGGTACAGGCGTCTCCGGTTCCTACCTTTACGTCTCCTCTAACAATAGATTTTGGGTCTATAATATTTCAGAGCCCGATAACCCGACATCTGTTGCATCCTACACTAACTGGACAAATATGAATTGCCTTTTTGCACAAGATGACTATCTTTATACGCTTGACTGGGAGAAAATGATCATAATCAACATCTCCGACCCATGCAACCTAAAAGAGGAGGGAACCTACAAACCGGATGCCTGGCCTATATGCCTGCATATCCTGGATGGTTATGCTTACATTCTTGCGGATTGGCCGGATAAGTTATTGATAGTTGATATTTCTGATCCCTCGAATGCTGTAAAAAAAGGCGAACTCAACCTGTCGGACACAGGTGTGGATATTTTTGTTCAAGACAATATTGCTTATATCGTCTATTCCGGAGGTGGTATTCAGCTTATCGACATTTCCAATCCGGAATTTCCTGCGGAACTCGGCTTTGCACCAACAGGAGGCAGGGGCAATTCTATCTGGGTTCATGGAAACTACACTTTTGTTGGCAGTAACAATGATGGTGAGTGGTACCTGGAGGCATTTAATATCTCCAATCCCGAGGCTCCCCTGATGGTGGCGATGACAGGCGGGCTGGGAAATGCCATCAACATAAAAGTAGAGAACGAGACACTATTTATAGCTGTCCTTGGAGGGGGCTTTTATACCCTCAAATTTAATTCAACCATGAAAATCTTCACATTTACAGGAAAACAGCATTTACAAAAGACAGAAACAATGGGAGGGAAGGCAGAAACAATGGGAGGAAAGGCAGAAACATCAGGTACGGACAGATCTGACGGGTCAAGAGGAAGCATGACCATCTGGAATTCCATACTTGAGATATTGGGCTGGAATCAGGAAAGCAAGTCCGGTAATATATACAAAAGCGAAGTGCCAAGGGGCAAGCCTCCCAGGTATCGAGAATGGGATGGATTGGAGATCGTCGAGACAAAACCGTTAAAGCCGGGGCAGGGCTTTGTCGAGGGAAAGGTTATGCCGACACAGGCCAAGGCAGATGGCTGCACCGTGACACCGGAGAGGAAAATGTGCAACTGCGGCGAGGAGGTGACTTTCAAAGCCACGGATGCGAAGGGCTGGTATCTTCACCACTGGGAGCCAGGAGAAAAAATTATATGCCCCGGACATGGCACGCAGACAGTCATCGGAGTTTTTGCACCTCTCATGAGCCTGGCTGGTAAAAATACGGGGTTCCTGTGTCCACCTACGGAAGGGGATAAAGAAGTGAAAGTCCTCAACTTCACACTCTGTGCCAGCGAAGCAGATGACTGGAGAGTGATTTCGATTACTATCAGGGCATCGGGTAAGGGCAACGATGCGGACGATATCAAAGAAGTGAGACTCGATAATTTAGCTACGGGAAAGTATGACGCCGACAATGGCGAACTCACGCTTGATTTTGAAACGGTTCTTATTCCTAAAAATACATGCAGGAGATTTTCCCTGTTCTATACTTTTTATAAGGTGCCAAAAACAGAGGAATGCACCTGCCCATGCAACGACTACGGGGTCAAAATTACTGCGGGTCAGGTGAATGCCGAACCAATGAACTACGACCCCGGCATAAGGGGCGGCAGTGCAAACGGCGTTGTCTATATGGGATGCGTTTGGAATAGAGACTCGGAGGAATGTTTCGGGCACATCCAGGATGCGATAGACGACCCTGATACCAGGGACGGTCACACGATCGAGGTATGTCCCGGGACATATACCGAGAATGTGGATGTGACCAAATCGCTCACCATTCGCTCAACTGAAGGAAGTGATGTTACTATCGTGAAGGCTGCTGATGCCGGTGATCATGTCTTCGATGTGACGAAAGACAACACGGAGATACAGGGATTCACGATAAAAGGCGCCACCGGGGAAGGGAAAGCGGGAATTTATCTTCATGGCGGTACTATACGGGATTGCAGGATTTCACGGAACTTCATAACCGGCAATTATGATGGCATCTCTCTTGATGGAGCAAAGTCAAACACTATTGAATACAACGTCATATCAGGAAATATCCATGCGGGCGTGTTGATCGAGGGTTCGGAAACGACAGACAACAAACTATGGGGTAACTATATCGGAACAAATGAAGATGGCACGGCACCGTTACCGAACAAAGCTGGCATTGTGATCCGGAACAAAGCCACGGAAAACCTCGTTGGTGGCAAGGAAGATGGTAAAAGAAACATAATCTCGGGAAACGAGCTGAGCGGCGTAGAAATCTCGGGCGAGGGAACAGAAGGAAATAAGGTCACAGGAAACTACATCGGGACGGACAAAGACGGCAAGGAAGTTCTGCCGAACAGTGTTGGCGCCTACATCCTGGGTGGTGCAAGTGATAACAAGATTGGTGGCAAAGAGGCCGGGGAAAGAAACATAATCTCTGGGAACACTGAGTGCGGCGTGAAGATCATGAGCGAAGGGACGACAGGGAACATTCTCCAAGGTAACTACATCGGGACGGACAAAGACGGCAAGGAAGCTCTGCCGAACAAGATTGGCGTCTACATCCTGGGTGGGGCAAGTAGTAACTACATTGGTGGCGAAGAGGCTGGGGAAAGAAATACAATCTCTGGAAACACGGAGAGCGGCGTGAAGATCGAGGGCGAAGGGGCGAAAGGGAACATTGTTTCGGGTAACTGCATCGGGACGGACAAAGACGGCAAGGAAGCTCTGCCGAACAAGATTGGCGTCTACATCCTGGGTGGAGCAAGTGATAACTTCATTAGTGGCAAAACTGAGCATGAAGGAAATACAATCTCTGGAAACACGGAAAGCGGCGTGAAGATCGAGGGCGAAGGGACGACAGGGAACAAGGTCATTGGTAACTACATCGGGACGAACACCCTTGGCAATACACTACCGAACGGGGTCGGTGTCTACATCCTGGGTGGAGCAAATTATAACTACATTGGTGGCAAAACTGAGCATGAAAGAAACACAATCTCTGGAAACACGGAGAGCGGCGTGAAGATCGAGGGCGAAGGGACGACAGGGAACAAGGTCATCGGTAACTATATCGGGAC
>DAOVMN010000330.1 GCA_030630685.1 Thermoplasmata archaeon
CTGTAACCAGTTCTGAGTACAAACAGAGGGACTGGCCACCATTCAATACCAATCCTTGCAAGGGTACGGGTAGCAGAAAATATCCGGGTTACGTCAAAATTCAGATTCACAATTGGCAGTGGATGAAAGGAAAGTCCCCCCGTAAACGATAAAGGGAATTGCCCCTTTTCCTCATCATGTGCTTTCAATGCAGTTCCAGCATTTTTCAGTATAACAGCCAGAGTGAGATTTCTCTCTTTCATAAGATACTGGACACCAAAATCTCCGCCAGCTCCATAAGAAACAAAGGAGTCGATTTTCTCATACACGAGCTTGATGTTGAGTCCCGCACTCAGGTTCTCGGAGAAAGAGCGGCTGTATCCTGCAGTAAAGAGGATATCCATTGGCGTAAATGTTCCACGGTCAACATTATTCTCGTCTCTTCTTTCTATTGAGCCGTAGTTGACATAATTGAATCCAATGCCAAAACTGTTCTTGTCCTTGCTGAAACCATACAGGACTTCTCCAAATGTAATGTCAGCGATATAGAGAACCATGCCGGTGGAGAGCATCCCTTTTCCGATTCCATGTAATCCGGATGGATTCCATCCGAGTGCATTAATATCATGTGATACCGCTGCAAAACTTCCACCCATTGCGTTGGATCGGGCTGACACACCGACATTGAGAAAATCATATATGGCACCGCTGCTTGATGTTATCAGTATCAGAAGCAAAAACAACAATGTAAATTTCACTATTTTCATGGTATCCTCCTCATGCGTTTTCCATAAACCTATCACACCCTTTTGTGTATTGCAAGGAAAAAATAGTATAATGTGAACATTCCCCTTATAACCTATTTCGTTTGAGTCCTTTCTGACCGATGTCCTTTCGGTAATGCATGTCATTAAATGTTATATTACCGATAGCTGAATAGGAAACCTCAATTGCTTCCTCTAAGTTTTTTCCCACCCCCGTTACTCCGAGCACTCGTCCCCCTGCGGTAATCGTCCTTTGTCCATCCTTTCTTGTTCCTGCATGGAAAACAACCACATCATCCCTTCCTTTCAGTTTTTCCAGCCCGGTGATTTCTTTTCCCTTTTCGTATGTGTCAGGGTAACCTCCGGAAGCGAGTACAACACAGACGGCACTTCTCTCTGACCATTCGAATTTTGCATGCTTCAATTCTCCACGAGTCGTCACGAGTAATGCTTCCGCAAGGTCGGATTTTAGGAGTGGAAGTATTGCCTGGGTTTCCGGGTCACCGAATCTACAGTTAAATTCGAGCACCTTTGGTCCATCATCGGTAATTATAAGACCGGCATACAGTACCCCCTGATATTTTATGCCTTCCTTTCTTAGTCCATCGAGAACCGGCATGATGATTGTATCTATCACTTTTCCCGTTTGCGTTTCATCCAGGATTGGTGCAGGTGCATAAGCGCCCATACCACCCGTATTCGGGCCCTTATCATCATCGTAGGCTTGTTTGTGGTCCTGCGAGGAGACGAATGGCAAAACGGTTTCACCATCGCTAAGAACAAGAAGAGAGACCTCTTCGCCCCGCAAGAACTCTTCGATAATGATTGTCTTACCAGCTTTCCCAAAGCGGTTATTGACCATAATATCCTGAACGATCTTTTTTGCCTCATCCTGAGAATGGACAATAATGACTCCTTTTCCCGCTGCAAGTCCGCTAGCCTTGATAACCAAAGGATAGTTCTGTTCCTTGAGATATTCAGTTGCCTTCTCTGCAGTACAGAAATGCTGGAATGCTGCCTGGGGGATTTTCAGCATATCCATGAGTGTTTTTGCATATACCTTACTCCCCTCAATCATTGCAGCATTTTTTGAGGGTCCAAAGACAGTTAATCCTTCCCCTTTGAAAGCGTTCGTGATTCCGTTTACGAGCGGACCTTCAGGTCCAATAACGGTCAAATCAATCTTCTCTTTCTTCGCAAAATGGATTAATGCACCGGTATTTTCAGCTTTTATGTCAATATTGCTGGCAATTTCAGCAGTTCCTCCATTTCCAGGGGCACAGAAAATTTCGTCCACGAGTGAACTTGTGCTTATCTTCCACACCAAGCTATGTTCTCTACCGCCCGCACCAACGACTAAAACTCTCATTTTGACCTCTCTTTATAGAACCAAGTTAAAGTAAAAAATTAAATCCGAGATTTCTCCCCAGTGATTTTATAGGTACCTCTATGTTTGTGATCATTTAACAGTGAGCATTCCATTCGCGTTCTAACTATTTGTAAAGTAAAGGTTACAAAAAGTCAAGGCTTTTTGTAACCTTTGTCAATGCTGCAAAATGACTTGACAAAGCGTTAAAAAACTGATAGAAATGATTGAATTAATTGAATAAGGGATTACGATGGACGATGAGAGTGTTTCGCTTGTTGAAAAATAAGAAAGAAGAGGAATGACAATGCCCTTTTTGTTAAGAAAATATGCACATATGAAAAAACGGTTCTACCGGAGCCCATCGGTACATTTCACCAACTTTCTCAGGTCATACAAGACAGTACTGATCCATCCCATTATGGAACCCGGTCGCGAAGCATTCTCTCTTCAGGCGGTTGAGAGTATTGTGGGGTGTAAAGGAAAAGCGAATGTGGAATTACTTATTAACAAAAAATCGGAATTCTTTTTCAAGAATATTCTCTCCAGGAAGATTGTTTATGAGGATTTTGTTTCGCCGCTCTCTTCATCTTATAAGAACTTGCGCAAAGCCCTTGCTGGAAAGAAATATGATATTTACCTTGAGATGAACAGGTTCTCAGATGAAATGCTGACAATGTTTGGAGTTGTTGCACAATCAAAGATTCATATGTGTCTGGATAGCTCGAAAGAAAATCCAATCTACAATCTGGTTATTACAGTTGATAAGTCTTATGCTGAGGTTGATAGGAACAATGCGGTGCTGAAGCCACTTGGCGTGAAGAAGATTAAAAAGAAAATTAGGTGGAAGAAAGGGCTTTTACAAAAGAAAGCCCATAAAAAGATTGGAATTTCGATCGAGAATACTAAGTTTGCTCTTTCGTTGTTTTCCGTTTTGAAAAAAGGGAACCATGATCCCATTCTTTTCGTTACCGGTAGGAAGAGATTGGAGAAAATCAGAAAAAAAATAGGAAATGGTGTTGTACCTCTTTATCCGCTTGATAATGCATACAATGTTTGTTTATCCTGTGCATCATTGATAACATCCATAAATCCATTGCTCTCATTTGGTTTTCTTCAACAGAAGAAA
>DAOVMN010000264.1 GCA_030630685.1 Thermoplasmata archaeon
ATTCGAGCCGTTCAATATCTCGGGGATGGCCTTTTCCTGGGCCTTGGTCGGTGTCACCATTCCCTGGGAAACAAGCCTCTGGCGTATCAACGGATGCAGCCTCTCGAACGGCATTGGTCAGGGGAGATAGTACAGGATATTAAATATTTGTGGTTAATCAACCTGATTGAGGAACCCAGGGCCAATGGGGTACAAAAAACCTAATCCCCTTACCCCTTTTTCACCCGATAATGCGAAAATTGTTAGAGAGCCGATGGAAAGGCTGCAAGCCGGTAATACCTACTTTACAAGGTATGTGGATAGATATGGGAATGAGACTGAAAGGGTGATCGATGTTCTTGTGATGAATGGGAGATATGTGGAGGCATACTGTCATTTGAAAAGGGATATTCTTTGATTTTGATTTGGTGTGATTGATTGAGGGTGTTACATTATTCGCTATGTCTCTTGTGACCTTTTTGAAACTTCATTCGCTAACTTACCACATAGTCCCAATCCTCATTACATTGTGACAGATAAGTTTAAGAAGAAAGATAGAAAATTAAGGTATGCACAAACTAATGAAGTGATCCCAATGAAAAACATCCATAAAATCCTACTCGCACTCGTTTTCCTTCTTGCAGGAATCATGGTGCTTGTCCTAACAGCCCAACAAGCCGGGGCAGCCAAGACCATCACCGTAGATGATGACGGGGGCGCGTATTATACTAAAATTCAGGATGCAGTGAATGTCTCAGAAGACGGAGACACAATCCGGGTGTATGAAGGGACTTATTATGAGAACATCGTGGTGAACAAGTCTGTGAGCCTAATTGGAAACAGTTCAGCGAATACTACTATTGACGGAAGGGGAGATGAGGATGTAGTTCAGATCACAGCAGATTGGGTGAAAATGAGTGGTTTTATGGTAACTAGGAGTGGAAGCGGTTGGGATGATGCCGGAATAAAGGTGGAATCCGATCACAATAACATCTTTGAGAACACCTGCTCCGACAACTATAACGGCATCTACCTCTATCGCTCCGACAGCAATACCCTCAACAACAACACCTGCTCCAATAACGGCGACGACGGCATCTCCCTCTGGGACTCCGTGAACAACACCCTCAACAACAACACCTGCTCCGACAACGGCTATGGCATCTCCCTCTCCGACTCCGACGGCAACACCCTCAACAACAACACCTGCAACTCGAACAACTACTATAGCATCTCCCTCGGGGACTCCGCTCACAACTCGCTCTCAAACAACAAGATGATTGAGAATGGTATTTTCATCAGAGGTAATTCTATCAAGCACTGGAATACACAGATAATAGATACAACCAACACCGTGAATGGGAAGCCCTTGTGTTACTATAAAAATGCCACAGGTTTCACAGTTCCCTCCGGTGCAGGGCAGGTCATCCTGGCCAACTGCACTGAAATGGTAGTGGAGAATCAAAACCTGAGCAACGGCAGCATTGGCATCCAACTTGGATTTTCATCGAACGTCATCATTTCCAACAACACCTGCTCCAACAACAGCCAGTACGGCATCAGGCTCGACCACTCCGACCACAATACCCTCTTTAACAACACCTGCTCCAACAACTACCATGGCATCTACATCGAGGACTCCGACCACAACACTCTCTCCAACAACACCTGCTCCAACAACGGCTATGGCATCTACCTCAGGGACTCCGACAGCAACACCCTCACGAACAACACCTGCTCCAACAACAATGCCCAAGGCATCTACCTCTATCGCTCCGACAGCAACACCTTCACCAACAACACCTGCGAGAACAACGGCAGCAACGGCATCTACCTCTCGCACTCCAAGAAAAACACCCTCACCAACAACAACTGCTCCAACAATAGCGAGTACGGTATCTACCTCTGGTACTCCAAGAACAACATCCTCACGAACAACACCTGCTCCAACAACGGCTATGGCATCTACCTCAGGGACTCCGACAGCAACACCCTCACCAATAACACCATCTCAGGAAATATTGAGGGAATACGCTTGGAAAGATCTTCCGAGGGCAATGTGGCCCACTACAACAACATCTACAATAACACAGAATACGGCATCAATGCCGCAGAAAATAACGGCTGCACAATAAGCGCCACAAATAACTGGTGGGACGACCCTTCAGGTCCTTATCACCCCGTAAACAATTCCGAGGGAAAAGGCGATACTGTAACGGATTATGTGATATTTAATCCATGGTTGGGGAGACCTGGTGATTATTTCCATCCAACAGCAATAATTGATTCGGTTAGCCCAGATTATGTTTTGGAAGGTGATGAGGTCCACTTCCTTGGACATGGCAAAGCGTACAACTTGATCATTAGATATTCCTGGCGTTCGAGCATCAACGAAGAATTCTACAACGGCACAAACTCCTCCTTTGCCATCTCGAATCTCTCCAACGGTACCCACACGCTCTATCTGATGGTTCAGGACGATTACGGGGTATGGTCGGAAGAGGTTTCCACTACCCTTACCATCAATGGGAAACCAGTAGCAAAGATCATCAGCATCTTACCTAACCCTGCTGTTGAGGGACAAACCATCACCTTTATGGGTGGGGGTACAGACGACGGAACATTGGTGAGATTTGTTTGGCGAACAGACGAAAAGGAGCTCCACAACGGCACAGAAACCTTTTTCTCGCTTTCCAACCTCTCGAACGGCACACACACAATCTACCTTAAGGTTCAGGATAATTACGGTGTTTGGTCCGAAGAGGTAAACACCACTCTTACCATCAATGGCAAACCTGTGGCAAAAATCATCGACATATCACCGAATCCCGCAATCGAAGGCGAAACCGTAACATTTACAGGTGAAGGTACGGACGACGGCTCCGTGGTAAAGTATCTCTGGCGAACAGACGATAAAGTGCTTTACAACGGGATGAATTCTACTTTCTCGCTCTCCACCCTCTCAGTCGGCAACCACACCATTTACTTGAAAGTACAGGACGACCTTGGTGCCTGGTCCGAGGAAGTGAACACCGCCTTAACAATAACTCCCAACAAAATCCCCACTGTCTCGATAGCTTCTCCAAAGGACGGAGATAAACTCAAAGGTACAGTAACAATCACGGGTACAGCCTCGGACGAGGACGGCACCGTAGAAAAAGTGGAGATATCTATCAGCGGGGGACCCTGGCTCCCCGCCATCGTGACGGAATCCTGGAGCCTTGAATGGAACACCAAAGACCTGGAGAACGGCGATTACACCATCAAGGTTCGGAGCTACGATGGTAATAATTATTCCCAGGAGAAAAGCCTCACTATTAAGGTGGAGAACAAGGATGAGGGGGGCGGCGGAGGTCTCATCCCCGGGTTCGAGGCGGTAGCGTTGGTTGGTGCTGTGATGTTTAGTGCAGCAGCGTTTGCCTTGAAAAAACGCCCGTAATTATCATCCACTTTATCACCCGAATATTCGTTTTCACTTAGGGCGTGCCTAAAAATAATATGGTAAGTTTTGTGTAGTTGTTTAGCGTTTGTGGGATGGAATTCATCACGAATTCCACGAATAGACGAATGACACGAATTTACCCCTTTAGTTTACGAATACCTTCACCTCGTGATATTCGTGTGATTTGTTCATTTGTGCCATTCGTGATTTCCGAGCCCTGGACAATTCGATAGCTTATTGTTCGGCAACTCCTTAGCCTTTCTTCCTGAACACCGCACTGTAGGACACCACAAATGGAATCCTGCCCTGCTCCCTTTTTGCCATCTCTCTGTATCTCCCGTCTAAGAACTTAAGGAGATGGAAAGGCAGGTAGATGAGCATCCCGGAAAAATCCGCAAACCCTCTCACTACCCTCCCGACAATAGGCTTCTTTTCAAATCGGCGGTCTATGTGATCCCGGATCATCCTCAGGCCGTGGTGAACATGGTCCGCTAAAACCCCGAAATAACC
>DAOVMN010000494.1 GCA_030630685.1 Thermoplasmata archaeon
CATCACCTTTGAGGGGAATGATGAGGGCATCTATGCCTATGAGTCTCATGTCGAGCTCTACAATTCCACATTCGGTTCCCTGGTTCTGGACCTGAACCTCACCCGTTCCTCCACCCTTCTCTCCATTAATTCCAGCTTCGATGAGGTAAATCTGAGCAGGAATTCCGTCCTCTCGTTGGGATGGTTCCTAAACCTCAGGGCTGTGGACCGGACCGGCCAGGCATTGGAAGGTGCGGAGGTGAGAATAAAGGACAAATCCGGAAGCCTGGTCTTCGAAGGTATGACGGATAGCGAGGGAGAGGTGTTATTTATTCCCCTGATATCCTATAATCAGACAGAGGATTCCCGGACCTATTTCACACCCCATCTCGTGGACGTGGATTACCACGGCGGGAACGGGAATACCACGGTGAATCTGACCGAATCCACTAACATGGATCTGGTGGTCAATCTGCCCCCTGTCGCGGTACTGAAAGCGGAGGAAAAAAACGGGACCTCGGAAACGGTATTCCGTTTCTCCGGAGAGGACTCTACGGATGATTCCGGCACGATTGCCGCCTATAAATTCGATTTCGGGGATGGTGAGACCACGGGCTGGACCGACGAGGATACCGCAACCCACACCTACGAGGATGCGGATTTCTATACCGTCAGCCTTTGGGTGAAGGATTATGAGGGGGCAATCAGTGAACCGGCTACTCTGAAAATCAAGGTGAACAATCCCCCAGAGGTTAACCTCCCTGAGGCCATGAATGGAAAAGAGGGAGTGAACCTTACATTTAGCGCGGATGTTTACGACCCGGATGCCTGGGACAACAAGCACTATACCTGGGATCTCGGGGACGGCAACACCTCCTACCTGACCTCACCCTCCCATGCCTATAGTTCCATCGGGGACTACACCGTCACCCTGAGAGTAACGGACGACCACGGGGGAATGGGAACGGATACCATGATTGTCCATATCGCACACAACACGCCGCCGGTTGCGGATGCGGGTAACAACATCAACGTAACCTTCGATAATGGTGCAACTGTTCGTTTCACCTCCTATTCCCATGATCCGGATGGGGATACCCTGACCCATCACTGGGACTTCGGGGACAATGCAACCTCACAGGAGGAGAACCCGACCCATTTATATGACCAACCAGGGAGCTTCAATGTCACCCTTACGGTGGAGGACCCCTCCGGGGCCGCAGACACCGACACAATCGTGGTAAACGTCATCGAATACAAAATAGAGTTCCCGGATAGCCCTACTATCACCGGAAAGAGAGGGCAGACCCTTCAGCCTTCCATAACCATGGTCAATGCAGGCTCCCACACCGCACTCATCAACCTCTCCTCTGCGCACGGCTGGCTTCATGCCCCATACCAGAACCTCACCCTCGATCCAGGGAAGAGCAGGGATATTCTCCTTACCATCAATGTTCCGCTGAACGCCCGTATAGGGTCCAATAAGCTTGTGCTGATGGCGGAGGCAGGGGGCAAGGAGTTCGAGGGCTTCATCCTTGTGGATGTGCTTAGCGAGCATGGAGTAACCCTTCAAAGCCCACCCTCGCAGAGCGGAGACCCTGGAGAGATCCTAACTTACACTGTTGCCCTTACCAATACCGGCAGCGACCGGGATAACTTTAATGTTGTTGTTGACTC
>DAOVMN010000104.1 GCA_030630685.1 Thermoplasmata archaeon
TAATGGACTCCAAAATATCGTTGTGCTCTCCGGACATGCTGGAAGGTCGCACATGATGGCACTCCGCCTTGCCGCCCACAGGCTTATCGAGTGCTTTGCACTCAATCGCAGTAAGAACAAGTTCTTACACCTCATCGGGACCAAGGGATACGGCCACCTGAGGATCATGGTGCTCTCTGACTACGATATCGCCTACACAGAACTGGGGAAGGAGTTCCCTGCCACGGACGGTCATGCAGGAGAGTTAGAGACCTCCAGGGTCCTGGCAATCCGGCCCGATCTGGTGAAAGGGAGGAGCCCGCCTACCCATCCCGAGTTCCCGCAATATCGCATCATTTCCGATGCTGAGAGATACTTCCCAACCGGTATCATGGGCGATCCCAAGCCCGCCACGGCAGAGAAAGGGCGGAAGGCGAACGAGAGGATCGTGAAGGAGCTTGCCCAGCTCATATTGGAGATGGTGGAGGGGAACGAGGATTAGGTAATGAGAAAGAACTATCGAAGAACCTGAAAGAAACCATTAAATATCCCCCGTCCATCCCCTCACACCGATGACCGTCATATTTCTCGGGAGGAAACTCTCGGGCAGATTCGTTATCCCCTCAGGCATCCTGACCACAAAGGTCGCGATAATCGAGAGAGTCGCAGAGATGATTCCCGAGGTTGGGGTCATTACAACCAAGAGCATTGGAGTGGAACCAGAGGCAGGCTACAGGGAGCCCATCCTTTGCGAGGCCTCCCCACTTAACTTCGTGAACGCGGTTGGCCTTAGGAATCCGGGAATGGATGCCCTTTATGATGAGCTGTGGGATATGAGGGAGCGCCATGAGAATGACGGTCTTTTTGATGAGAAATTCCTTATGGTCTCCATCTACGGGAAGACCGAGGAGGAGTTCCAAAAGCTGGTCAAACGCCTGGCACCCGTTGCGGATGGGTTGGAACTCAATCTTTCATGCCCGCACTCCAAACCCGGGTACGGCGCGTACATAGGTTCTCATCCCGATACCACCCACACCTACACTCAGGCGGCGGTTGAAGCAGCCAGGGAGACAGGAATACCCATTTTCGTGAAGCTTACACCCAATGTCCAGGATATCGGGGCCATCGCTGAATCCGCGCTGAAAGCCGGGGCATCGGGAATAACAGCGATCAACACGGTTGGGCCAATCGGATATTGCGACCCGGTTTCCGGGGAGCCTATTCTCACCCATGTTACCGGAGGGAAATCCGGGAGATTGATCAAGGACATCGGGGCTAAGGCCGTCCAAACTATCAGGGAACGTGTGGGCCCCTCGATTCCTATCATCGGGATGGGCGGGATCGCTTCTGCAGAGGACGTCCTTGCTTACCATGGAGCGGATCTCTTGGGCGTGGGGAGTGCCCTTGCCGGCCTTGACCTGAACGGGATAGCGGGGTTCTTCCGACAGCTCGAGTTCGACTTGCAGGAAAGGACAGACATGGCTTCCTCCCTTCTCATCGAAAGGCCACTAATGAACTATCGGAAGTTTCACATCAAGGAGATCCAGAAGATTGATGATGACCTGAGGGTCTTTGTTCTTGATGGAAAGCTTGAGTTCCTGCCAAGCCAGTTCGTTTTCCTCTGGCTTCCCGGGAAAGGTGAGAAACCCTTTTCGCCAGCATTACAGGACCCGCTTACGATTGCCATCCGGAAGCGGGGCATCCTGACATCTGAATTCTTCCGCCTAAGGAAAGGAAACAGGCTCATGGTACGGGGACCATACGGCAGAGGATTCATTCCGGACCGCTGGGAAAATGTCTTCATCCTGGCCGGAGGAACCGGAAGCGGGGCGGCATTGAGCCTTGCAAGGTCAGCCTATTCTCTGGAGAAAAGAGTAACGGTTTTCCAGGGCTCCACCTCAGAGAGGCAGGTGCTTTTCGGGAATGAATTTCGTGCTCTCGGGGAGTTTATTCCCTGCATAGACAGGGATGAGCCCGGGGAGGTTTTAAAGGTGATGAAGGAGTACCTGGACAAGAATCGGATGCCTGAGAGCAGCATGTTCTTCAACATCGGCCCGGAAATCATGATGAAAGAAGGGATGAAAATAGAATCCCGCTTTCTTCCCGATACCGATATCTTTGCCTCGGTGGAACAGGAAACACTGTGCGGTGTCGGGCTGTGCGGCAATTGCGAGCTGAACGGCTACCGGACCTGCATCCGCGGTACCGTATTCTCACTTGCATCCCTGAAAGAATGGCAGAACGGGGGTTTCTTAAAATGAGTGCGGTATTCAAAGAGCTCTTCCTTGGAAAAAAGGAGGTGACAATCGAGGGGGACATCATCTTTTTAGATGGCGTGAGAAGAGGCAGGCTGAGCTTCAGCCGGGGAAACGGACTTATTCGATCGCTTGATGACAATAAAGAGGCCGATCTGGTACTGGAGGAGGGCCTCATCTTCCCGGGATTCGTGGACATTCATGTTCATGCCAGGGAGGATCCCTCAAGGAAATGGACATACAAGGAGGATTTCTCCTCGGCAGGTAAGGCGGCCCTGGCCGGTGGAGTGACCGCATTCGGGGACATGCCCAACACCCCTGATCCTCTTGTGGACGAAGAGGGGTTCAGGAAGAAACATCTACTTTCCCGGTTTGCTGGTATGGACGTGCTCCTCTACGCAGGGATCGGCCCGGACACCCGCCCGCTTCCCCACAGGGTTCCCTACAAGGTGTACATGGGAAAAAGTGTGGGAGGGCTCTTCTTCAGGAACAGGAAGGAGCTAAGGGATGCCCTTAGCAGGTACAAAGGCGAGTCGGTGAGCTTCCACTGCGAGGACCCGGATATCCTGAAGCAGAATGAAAAAAAGCTCGTACACACAGAAAGACGGCCCCCGGAAGCCGAGGTGATTGCTGTGGAAACTGCCCTCGAACTTATCGAGGAATTCAAGCTGAAAGGCAAGATATGCCATGTCTCCACCAGAGAAGCCCTCGAGCTCATCGGCAGGGCAAGAAAAAAAGGGGTCGAGGCCCAACTGGAGGCCAGCCCCCACCATCTGCTTCTTGAGGATAACGGGGACGGGATCGAATTCCCGAAATGCCTGCGAAGCACCGGGAAGGTGCCTTCGGAGGGTTTTTTCCAGGTTAATCCGCCCATCAGGGGAAAACGGGACAGGGAAGCCCTGTTCAAGGCTTTCAAGGAGGGTAAGATCGACTACCTTGCCACGGACCATGCGCCTCATACCATTGAGGAAAAGGAGAAAGGGACGAGTGGACTTCCCCATCTGGACACCTATGGGAATGTAGTGGGCTGCCTGCTCGAGATGGGGGTTCCGCCCGAGGTTCTTGGAAAAACCATAGCATACAAGCCAGGAGAGTTCATCTCGGAATTTGGTTTTAGTTCAAGAGAAGTGAAAGTGGGGAGTTCCGCGAATCTCACCGTCCTGGTCAGGCGGGAGGAGGACATTCAAAGGGAGGGATTGTTCACAAAGGCCGGATGGAGCCCGTTTGAGGGCCGCACATTCCCCTGGAGGGTGGAGTTTACGGTTTTGGGGGGGAGGGCATGGAAAAAGGAGATTGTGTGATTTCAATAACATGCCCAAATCAAATGCTGATGAGGGTTCCTTGAATAAAAATAAAGAGGGAGGATGCTTCGATTTCTGTTGAGGGTCCTGTGGAGACAAATACGGGGGATGTGGGGATTATCCCCACCCATTCCCTTTTCTTTTTATTTCTTGTCTGTAAAGAATATGTTAAGTAAAGTTAACATAATTCCTAAAAACATGTTAAGTGTGGTTAACATAAATTCCTGGCACCAGCATTGAAAAGTCACTGAAACGGTAATCCCTGCTCAAAAGGACAAATTATTTAAACAATCCCTGCACAGCCATTATCATGGAAGAAAGGCAGATGACCCTTGGTCAGAGACTGGCTAACATCGAAAGGGCCCTCCATGAAATGAATCACAGACTTGCTTTTCTTGATAATGTTCAGATCCCCTTCATCTATTCAAAGCTGAGTTCGCTCGAGAGGACAGACCACCCACCGGCTGTTCGACCTTCCCAGGAAACAGCGATGGAACCACCGGCAGCCGCTGTTCGGGTCGAACCAGAGAAAGAGAGAGCAAAGGAACCCGAGGAGATGGTTGAGGAGCTGAAAGTGGAATCATCTGAGGAAGAAACAGAGGAAGCCCCTGAGGAATTTGTGCTTGATGAGGCACCAAAACCAATGCGGGCCGGGAAATTTGAAGGACGGGATAAGAAGAATATTCCCGACGAGGAAGCTCCCTCTGTGGAACAGTCAAAGGAGGCCCATGAATATGAAAGGATCCGGGTTACGTCCCTTATTCCTGAAATCTCCTACGGAGCACCTCCCGGACCGTACGAAAGCCAGGGCAGGGAAAGGAGAGATGTTAAAAAGGATGCGCTCAAGATGGAAATGGCAATCGGTGGGAAATGGTTCCAGAGGCTCGGTCTGTTCTTCATTGGCCTGGCCTTTGTCATTTTAGGATTTTATATCACGGAACTCGGACCAGAGGTGAAGGCGGCCCTTATCTTCTCAGGGGGCGGTGTGCTCCTGGTGGCAGGGGAGTACATCTACACCCACCACAAACGCATCTTCCAGAAGTACCTGTCCGCCTATGGGGTGTGGCTTGTCATGGGAGGTACGGAGATCCTGTACATCGGGGCCTGGTGGACACATTCCGAATACAAACTGATAGGTTTCGAGAATTTCATGGTGCTCATCCTGGGTATTATGGTGATGAACATCGCCTTCTCGCTGAGGCACAAGCACCCACTCATGGTCATTCAATACCTCACCACATTCTACCTTGTCTGCCTGGCCGTGCATCTGCATTATCCCGGGCCGGATCCACAGTTTCCGACCCTTTTCCTGGTGGGTACCTCGCTTATTCTCGCAGTGGATATGCAGGTGAAGAAGAACCCGGACAATACCACACTCACACTCGGCTATTCTTCACTTCTTCTATTCTTCCTGCTCGGTCGGACAGAGGGGACAATGCCCTATCTCTTAAGCGGTTACCTTGTCATCCTTCTTGTGGTATCCCATCTTCACAGGGAGGTGGATGCCGTGCTTGGCTTTGGGAAGGTGCCAGACCTCTACTGGGGCTCCATGCTCGTCCTCTCCTACCTGCATTCCCTGAACTACCTGCTTCAGGGCGGCGAAGAGAGCATATTTCCAGGGATTTTCGGACTCGTCACCATCGGGATGATCCTCACCTACTACTCCCCCACCCTTTTCCAAAAGATAGAACACTACCGCTTTGCCACCGACCTTGAGTTCTATTTCATCACCGGCGTCTTCTTCTTCCTATTCTTTACCCTGTCCCCGGATCCCTTCCTTTTCCCCATACTTTTGATCTCCGGAATCTCCATCGGGTTCTTTAATCTCAAGGCCCAAAGAATTGAAGGGCCGCGGTTGCTGAGCACTGGTGAATACGTGGTTTTAGGACCCAGAAAGGGCGCACTGTATCTTCTGGACAACCGCACCAGATTTCATCTCTTTTTGTTACTTCTCACCATGATAACCATCCCGGGTATCGTGGCCATGCACACCACCCCATTCATGAATGTGGTTTATATTTCTGGTTTTATTTCCACTGCCTTTGTCCTGGGCCTCATTGAATATCGGCGTTCAGATGAGGATGCGCTTCAGACCCTCAGGAATCCTATCTATCGGGAGGACGGCAGCATCGAGATAATGGTCTTCGAGCCAAACCCTGTTTTCATCGATCACACCCTGAGCCAGGGCCTCAAAGGAGTAATCCTGAACTTCCTAATCCTGCTTATCGCACTTTCCCTGAGGGATTCCATTCTACCATTGATCCCCTTCTTTGCCTATCTTGCGACGGTTTTCCTATTGAACCAGGAATACAGCTCCGCACTTCTCAGACAGATGCATGGGCACACCAAGGACGAACCCGGGGGCCTGGAAAGGCTCCGCAGCAGACTCAAGGAAAAATGGGAATACACGGAGGGATTCGACCAGAGGGTGATAATCCTGTTTTTGGCCGGGATCTTTGCCGTTATGGCGGGATTGATCGTCGAGGGGATGGCCCTTTATTCCATGAGCCTGTTCCTCCTATTGGTGGTGCTTGTTCAACTGGACACGAGATACACGGGAAGGAATGCGTTTCTCCTGAGGAAAGAAGGATCAGATGATTTCCCCGGCCTATTCAGGGATTCGGAGGGATACCTGTTGTACATCCCGTTCATCCCGCTGGTCATTTTCGGAAGACTTCACCTCCCCTGGTTCGGTCATTACGGTCCCTATCTTTTCCTCATTTCGATCCTGATAATCGAGCGCTACCTCTACCATAGATGCCAGCAGGCCATGCCCCTTCATGTGCTTTCTATTGTGGTACTCGGACTGGCCACCTCATTCGTACCCTTTGCTGGTTTCGTTTTCCTTGCGTCTGCCGGCATCCTTGCCTATCTCGATCAAAAGGAGCTCACCAGGAACCCGATACTATTCTATATCCTGCCCATTATTTTCCTGTACGTCGCCAGACTGATCGTGGCCATAAACGGGAACGACCTTTTCCGGAACGGCCTTCCCTCGCCTCTCCCGTTAACCATAGAAGCGATAACCATCATCATCTTTCTTTATCTTAGCTGGGGTATCTATCTCAGAAATCTGGAATGGAAGGGACCCACGGAATCCGGAAGAAAGGAGGCCTATCCCGAGCTCATGGCGCTCCTTTTACTCCTCCCCGTTACCATCCCGCAGTACCATCTGGGTGTCCTGCTGATCCCTGCCGGGATTCTCTATCTTTCCCTGAGGATGAACGCACCATTCGAGAACCTTGTCTCGATGAGCATATTCATCTGGGCCTCATGGGATTTTATAAACCAGTTTATGGACGGAAAAACGCCGATCTATTCCATGCTGGTACTGGTGTGCTTGTTCCTGGTCATCTCTATTATTCTTGAAGGAATAAGGTTCGGTAACGATGCGAGCATGAGCATGCTGGGCCTCTCAACCTTGGGTGCACTCATCGCCT
Source organism: Thermoplasmata archaeon (assembly GCA_030630685.1). Lineage (GTDB taxonomy): Archaea > Thermoplasmatota > DAOVMN01 > DAOVMN01 > DAOVMN01 > DAOVMN01. The sequence goes on from DAOVMN010000104.1 coordinate 6,976, forward strand.
CGGGCTATGCCTTCGAGGGTGGGGTTCCAACCACGGCTTTCTGGACCATCCTGAGCGTGGCCCTTATTATAGCAGGTTTCATTCTGGAAAAGAGATATCTGCGATGGACGGGTATCTTTGTTCTTATCCTCACAGCGGGAAAGATACTCATGTACGACCTGGTCGAGATGCCCGACTGGGCCAGGGCGATCTCCCTGATCGTTACCGGTGTGTCGCTCCTGGGGGTCTCATACCTCTATTTCTGGTACAGGGAAAGGATTGAAAGGAAGGAGATGAGTGCGGCCTTGGAGACGGAGTAGCGGAGAAAGCGGTACTATCTGTACCTGCAGGAAGTGGGGCACTGCGACACATCTGACTGCCAAAGAGAGCAGCTTAGTACCTTACAAATAGTTTTTGTGTTTTTCTGGCAAAA
>DAOVMN010000459.1 GCA_030630685.1 Thermoplasmata archaeon
AAGGAGTTCGAGTTCTCAGGCAGGGAAGGGAATATCGAGAGGGAGGACTTAGGCAATGTGGTGGGGAATGCCGAACATGCCTGGGGATTCCTTGCGTGATTTTTTGATGATTGGTGTGTGTTGTTATTGTTTGGGTTGATTTCCCATGAGGAGGTTGTGGATGGGCGGGGAAAGATGGCGCACCACGACCATGCGCACCGATTGCGGTCTGAACCCAAATAAAGGTGGACTTAGCGGGATTCGAACCCGCGGCCTCTGCCTTGCGAAGGCAGCGATCTACCGAGCTGATCTATAAGCCCATAGAAACAACCAATTTATGGTGATTGTTCTTATCCTTTTCTCCCGGTTGCAGGAAAAAGATATAAATGAGCTCCAACTGAAGCACAGCATGGCCTTTAGCTATGCCTTAGCTGATTTTCTCTCAAACCTCCAGGAGGGGCCCTGAGTGGGGAATAACAAGCACCCGAAGAGTGGGGGGAATGAAAAAAAGGGAGAAGAGAGGTCCCAGAGAAATGGAAGTGCCTATGGGGCATTCTCGCGCGTAATCTCCAATACCCTTTATGCAACCTATGAGAAAAAGCTAATGCAGGACATCAAAAGGCATCCCGTACCCCGCCACATCGGTATAATCATGGACGGGAACCGGAGGTTTGCTGAAAAGCTGGGCCTCTCACGAGCGGAAGGACATGAGAAGGGGAAGGACAAGGTGAACGATGTGCTCGACTGGTCGAGGGAGGTAGGGATCAGGATCATCACTGTTTTCGCGCTGTCCTCCGAAAATATCAACCGCTCCGATGATGAGATAGTGGAACTGATGGACCTGTTCGAAAAGGGGTTCAGGGAAGCAGGTGACGATGAAAGGGTTCACAGGCACAAGATCAGGGTAAAGGCAATAGGAAACCTCTCCATCCTTCCCGAGAGGGTAAGGGCAGCCATAAAATATGCCGAAGATAAAACCGGGGAATATTCGGGATATTTCTATAATGTGGCCATAGCCTATGGGGGCAGGCAGGAGATAATCCAGGCCATTCGCAGGATAGCCGGGGAGGTAAGGAACGGTAATATCGAAACCGAGGAGATAAGCGAGGAGCTTGTTAGTTCATACCTTTACACTGCGGATTTTCCCGACCCTGACCTCATTCTGCGAACATCGGGAGAGGAACGCATCTCCAACTTCCTTCTCTGGCAGCTCGCCTATTCAGAACTCTATTTCTCGGATGTCTACTGGCCGGAGTTCAGGAAGATCGATTTCCTGAGGGCCATAAGGAGTTACCAGAAGCGGAAACGCAAATACGGGAAATAGGTCCCCTCTTTTTCTGGGAGGGAAGTAATCCTTTCCTCTCGATCCCGTTCCATGCTTACCATGAGTGTACATCTTACATTTTTCTGAATTGCCTTTCCACCTTCTCCTTATCCTGCCTGTAGATCACATCCACTCTAACCCTGTTCCCGTTCCTGTCATAGGCAGCCCATGAATCCAGGGTATATGGGTAAGCGATGATGATGTTCAGAGCCGGGAATTTCCCGAAGAACGAGAGATCGGCCTTGGACGGTACTGCGGCACCGCTTGGATGGCTGTGCACGGAGCCGTCCGCGTAGATGTAGTCTCCTGAATAGCGGCTGTAAAGAGAGAACATGAAGGTATCCTTTCCCTTCGCAGAATCGAGGACGAACTCCATTCTGTCCATCACAGGATCGCCATGGAGAAGGGCACCGAATTCGTTGGGATGTGCTTTTTTTGCTGCATGGATGATCTCCTCGATAAGCTCGATGGTTATGTAACGTGGAAGTGGTTTCTCGAAGAGTTCCCCGAGCTCCGGGTCATCCCTTAGCCATTCCTCGCACATTACCACCTCCTTCAGTTCCCGGTAGCAATCCCGGTAGCGCTTCACGGGTTCGTTGTAGAGCAGCTTTTTCAGTTTCTTCTTCCCTTTGCTTTTTGACATCAGGAAATACCCATCGATCAGATGAATCCTGGTAAGAAGGATCTCATGGTCGACA
>DAOVMN010000506.1 GCA_030630685.1 Thermoplasmata archaeon
AGAGGGCATGATTAAAACAATATTTAATAGTTGTGCTGTGCTCGAATCAAACCCAATTTCACCCCTATAGAACCCCGCATCCGATCCGTTCCTGCACCTTCCCCAAACCCGCCCAACTAAACTCCCTTTATTCCTTAGCCAATCTTCAATTGTCTCGGAGCTCGGATAAATCCTCACTCATTCCCATCTTGGTATTCGTGTAATTTGTATATTCGTGCCATTCGTGATTTCAGGGCCGTGGATATCGTCCCCAGCATTTTTGTTCACTGACTTGTGATGCAGTCCTATAAGTTCTGAATCGAGCCCCGGCAACCCTTAAATATCTCCTGGAAATCCCCCCGCCATGAGAGACTACGACATCAAAAGAGGGCACTTCAAGAACATCGAAGGAAAGATAGAGACCATCGCAGAGGAGGTGTTCGGAGAATTCGAGAAGACCGGTGAGAAAATTATTACATCCTTTGGCGCATTGAAGAAACTGGAGTTCTGGCTCGAAGGTAAAACAAAGCTCTGGGTGGACACCGAGATGGAAAAGGATGTGGACGATTCCACTGCCATGGAAACCCATAAAAGATACAATGGGCTCCTCCTAAGGCTGACTGGTTACACGGCAAAACAGAGGGCAAAGAGGGTCAAGGACAAGGCAAAGAAAGGTAGGCTCTGAACCCTTTGTTGCCATTACTGCCTTTCCGCTACTTCCCCCTTTTTTTCTTCTTTGAACCGCCCAGCAGGTCCTTGAGCAGGAGGCGATCCTTGAGTGAGCCTTTAAACCTGATCTTGTGGAACGCATAGGCCTTGAGCGGCTTGATGGTGCCGTTCAGGATACCTTTGAAGGTATCGGAATCCGTTAGAATCCTCAGGTCCGGGAGTTCGGGATCTTTAACGGCCTCTGGCAAGATTTCCATTATCTTCCCGTTGAGCATTCGCATGTGATAGAAGGCATTCTCATCTAATTCCACCTGGATTGTCCGGTTGATGTCCTTCAGCTTCTCGAACAACTGGGTGTTCTCATCCACTTTCTTGTTGAACTTGTTCATTATATCTTCCAAGAGTTCAATCATGGTTTTTCCTCCGGTCAGAAAAAATCCTCGATACGTTTTGCACACGCTTCTTCTCTTATCTTTTTTATGGTTTCCCATGATCTCCTCACGAAGGGAGGGAGCTCCTTTCCCTTCCTGAAAAGGTCCAGAAGGTATGCTCGGGTGATGGGGTCGGAGGGGTAGCCGCTTCCAAGTTCTCCATATTCCTGCCTGAGCTTCTCCATCTCCCTGTCCCGCGTGACCTTTGCAACGATGGAGGCAGCCGATACCGCAGGATATTTGGTATCTGCCTTGTGTTCACTGATAATCCTTGGAGCATGTCCCAATTCTTTCTTGATGTTGTTACCTATGATCTTTCCGAACTCCTTCTCATTCACATCCACGGCATCAAGAATAATGGTCA
>DAOVMN010000007.1 GCA_030630685.1 Thermoplasmata archaeon
GATCGGGAAGGGAATATCATTGGCTCTGCCGAGGATATGTTCTGCCCACCAATCGGCGGGATCCATCCAAGGGAGGCGGCCAATCATCATGCCGCGGTTCTTCCGGGGCTCATCCAGAAAGCGGTTGAGAATTCCGGAGCGGAATATCGCGAGCTTGGGCTGGTTGCATTCTCCATGGGTCCGGGTCTCGGACCGTGCCTGAGGACAACGGCAACCGCTGCCCGTGCGCTTGCCCTCTCCCGGGACATTCCCATAATAGGGGTGAACCACTGCGTGGCCCATCTCGAGATAGGCAGGCTCACCACAGGGGCTGAGGATCCCGTTCTCCTTTACGTTTCAGGGGGGAACACCCAGGTCATCGGGTATTCTCGCGGCAGATACCGGGTGTTCGGGGAAACACTCGATATCGGGATCGGTAACATGCTGGACAAGTTCGGGAGGGAGGTGGGTTTGCCCTTCCCATCCGGTCCGATGCTTGAGAGGATGGCCAAAGAGGGGAAATATGTGGAACTCCCGTATTCCATCAAGGGGATGGACGTGGCCTTCTCCGGGCTTCTGACAGCAGCACTGAACCTTTACAAAAAAGGCACATCGGTTCCCGACCTGGCCTGCTCACTCCAGGAGACCGCCTTCGCCATGCTTACCGAGGTGACCGAAAGGGCAATGGCTCATATCGGGAAGGACGAGGTACTCCTGGGCGGAGGGGTGGCAAGGAACAGGCGCCTTTTCGAGATGGTTAAAATCATGGCAGAGGAGAGGAGGGCAAAGGTCTTCGTTCCTCCGCCCGAACTCTGTGTGGACAACGGTGCAATGATCGCCTGGACAGGCTTCCTTATGCATGAGTCTGGAATCCGAATGAATGTCGAGGACACGATCGTGGATCAGAACTTCAGAACCGATAAAGTGGAAGTGAGCTGGAGGTAGCTTCCCCTGCGGGGGACATTCCGGGGAGGCCTTCGGGCAGTGGAGAGAGGAAAGAATATCTCCTGGCTGGGGACCCGTGATCGGGGCCTTCCGTGATCCATCAGAACAATAGTATTTCTTCCCTGAGGTATATCACCATAGTGATACAATATCTGGAGAGTTATATCAGTATAGTGATACAATATCTGGGAAACTATATCAGTATAGTGATAAAGTATATATAGTCCCCCGATAATGTAAGGCTATGCTCGACAAACAAAGTATATTTGGGATCCTCAGAGACCAGAATTACTGGTACAGGGAAATCCCGCCCACCAGTTATATCCCGAGAAAGAGCTACCTGAGAGACATAAACAAATTTATCCGATCAAAGGCCATCCTGGTGGTGAAGGGACCCAGGAGGGCTGGAAAAACCGTGCTCCTGGACCAGATAATCAGACAGATAGTATCAGCAGGCAAGCACAAAAAAGAGCAGATTCTTTATGTCAATCTGGAGGATTACCGCTTCTACAACCACTACTCGATGGAACTCCTTGAAGCCATACTGACAGCCTACCAGGAATACGTTAATCCTGATGAGAATATCTATTTCTTTATCGATGAGATCCAGCACATAGAGGGGTTCGAACATTTCCTGCGAAGCAAGTACGATACCGTCAGAGGGCCCAAGTTCATCGTCACAGGGTCGAATGCCAGGTTATTGTCAAAGGAATTGGGAACGCTTCTAACCGGAAGGATGGTCTCCATGGAGGTTTTCCCATTTTCATTCGAGGAGTTCCTTGCTTTCCATGGGCTCGAATTCCAGAATAATTCGTATTTCGGCCTGGAATCCGATCAGATCAGGATCAAGCAGATGTTCAACCGCTATCTCAGGTATGGGGCAATCCCCGAGTTTCTCGATGAAGAGGAGCCGGATGTACGATTGACCGAATACTTTGAGAATGTGCTTTTCAGGGACATTGTTGAAAGATTCGGGATAAGGAACATAAGACAGATCAAGGAACTTGCATTGTACCTTTTGACGAACTCGGCAAGGCAGTATTCCATAAATCAGTTGAGCCGAACCTTCAAGGCATCTGTGAACACCATTCAGAGTCATCTCTCTGCACTGAATCTTGCATACATGTTCTTTTATCTCCGGCGATATTCCCCATCGTTCAAGGCGCAGATCACCTCGAGATCAAAGGCGTACTGCCTGGATACCGGACTGATGAACGCAGTAGGATTCAGATTCTCAGAGGATAGGGGTGCACTTCTTGAGAACCTCGTTCATTTGGAACTCCTCAGATGCCAGGAAGAGGTGTACTTTCACCGAGATCCCTCGACAAACAAAGAATGCGATTTTGTTACAAAAAAGGGATTAAAGATCACCCGGGCCATCCAGGTCACCCGGGACATGAGGGATCCAGGGACCAGGAAAAGGGAATTGGCAGGGCTTCTGGATGCAGCAAGGGAATATGGTCTGAAAGATGGACTTATTCTCACAGAGGATGAGTTCGATACATTCACGCAGGAGGGAATCCGGATAAGGGTGAGGCCCTTATGGTTCTGGCTCCTTAATAAAGAAGAATAGCTGTCCACCCTAAAGACTTATCTGAAAGGGGCGGATGTAGGGGTCTTCGGAAGTACCGAATTCACAGAAAAGATCAAAAAGATGGAGGCCAATTTCCCTAAAAACGGGGTGTTTCTGTAGGGATTCGATGGAGAAGCCTCCACCCAACACAATCCAATGTTAGAGTGTTGTTAAGATTATAACCAGTTAAACTTATAACTGCGTAGTAATACTCACCATCAGTGATAGGCATGAGGCCACCATGTGAGATAGTCGTGAACAAGATACTACCGAATGTCAGGGCTGAACTTGTAAAGGTGCTCATACACGAGTATGGTATGAGGCAGGTTGATGTTGCAGATTTATTCAAAATCACACAGGCCTCCGTGAGCCAGTATCTCACTGCTAGCAGGGGAAGAGATGAACTGCTGATGGAGATGATCCCTGAGATCGAAGAATACGCCAGAGAAACAGCTAAGGGTATAGTCAACAGAAAGAGATCGTCTGAAAGCAACCCGAATCCCTGGGAGCCGATATGTGAAATATGTAAGAAAATTCTATATAACCCCAAATTTTGTAGCTATTGTAAGCACCTAAATCAATTACACGAGTGCGGGATATGTCCTGAAGATTGATGTTGATTCCTTGATTGGATTGCCTCCGTGGGTTTGACGCCGTGGATCGCCTCCCCGTATAACACCGTTAAGTTTATGTATCAATATGGCATTAGGTCGTCCAATCCCCACGAGACAAAAATAGGAAACTGTGAATATTATGCCAGATAAAATAACAGAACATACAACTTTGGCTGAAATTCTAAGCCTCCCTAAAGCAAGCAAGATCCTTACAAACTATAGGCTGCCTTGTTTACACTGCCCGATGGCTGCTTATGAAATAGGTATGCTGAAAATTGGAGAAGTTGCTAAAATGTATGGCATTGACATCAGAGAGTTGCTTCACGAGCTAAACAAAAATATATAGGAGGGCGAACCAATGAAAAGTGAGGGGCTAAGACATGCATGGAAACCAAAAGTAGATGGGATTATCAGGGAGCTCGGCAAAACAAGAAACGCGCTTCTGCCGTGCCTTGAGGCCGTGCAGCAGGAGGCAGGCTGTATCCCACAGGAAGCGATCACCTACCTCAGGGAGACAATCGAGGTGCCATCTGTGGATATCTATGGTGTGATAACTTTCTATGGGATGCTCACCACCGAGAAACAGGGCAAATATGTCATACGCGTGTGCGACTCCCTTCCCTGTTACCTCAATGGTTCCCGGGAGATAATCGAAGCCTTAGAGGATGAACTGGGGATGAATGGTAGGGACACCACACCCGACGGGATGTTTACCTTGGAGAGGGTAGCGTGTCTTGGGCTATGCGATAAGGCACCTGCCATGATAATCAACGAGGAGATCCATGGAGATTTGAATGCTGAGAAAGTGAGGGGGATCATCGGAATGAAGAAAAAGGAGGAATGCGGGTGGAAAGGATATTATTGAAAGATGTCGATATACCGAATCTATGCGAGATCGATGTTTATATCGACAGTGGTGGCTACAAGGCGCTGGAAAAGGCCCTGAAGATGACACCAAAAGAGGTTATCGAGGAGGTCAAGAGGTCCAGGCTTGTAGGAAGAGGAGGGGCTGCGTTTCCCACGGGACTTAAATGGGAATTTACGAGAAAGGAGAAGGACGAACCCAAGTTCCTCGTCTGCAACGCCGATGAGGGTGAGCCAGGAACATTCAAGGACCGCGTGCTTATGAAGAACAATCCTCACCTTTTGGTGGAGGCCATGGTAATCGGGGGGTATGCCATAGGGGCAAATAAAGGCGTGATCTACATCAGGGGCGAGTATTTTGAGGAGATCGGGAGGTTAAATAAAGCCATAAAAGAGGCAAGGGAGAAAGGGTACATAGGCGAGGGCATCCTTGGTTCCGGTTTCTCTTATGAGTTGCAGGTTTACCGGGGGGCGGGTGCTTATGTCTGCGGTGAGGAGAGTGCGCTCTTCGAGTCGTTAGAGGGGGGAAGAGGATGCGCCAGGGAAAGGCCGCCGTTCCCGGCCCAATATGGATTTATGGGCAAGCCGACGGCGATAAACAATGTGGAGACATTGTGCAACGTGCCCGCGATCATAAACAATGGTGGCGAGTGGTATTCGAGAATTGGCAGCCCGGCATCGCCAGGGACGAAGTTCTTCTGCCTCTCCGGACATGTGAACAAACCTGGTGTATACGAGCTGCCGACGGGCATAACATTGCGCGAGCTTATCGAGGAATACGGCGGGGGCGTAAAAGGAGAGTTTAAGGCATCTTTACCAGGCGGCGTCTCCAGCAGTTTAGTCACCGACACAGACGTAAAACTCGATTACAAGAGCGTTGCGGATGCAGGCAGCATGTTAGGATCGGGAGCAGTGATTGTGATAAACAGCAGCACGAGCATCGTAGATGTCGCCAAGAGCTGCATAGAGTTTTTCGTTCGGGAATCCTGTGGCCAGTGCGTCCCGTGCCGTGAGGGGACGAGGAGGGCAAATGAGATCCTCGGTCGATTTGCCGGTGGGAAAGGGAAAGTGGAGGACATAGATCTTCTGCTGGAGCTTGGAGAGGTAATGTATGATACGGCTCGATGTGGTTTAGGGCAGGCGGCGATGAATGCTACGATCAGCGCAATAAAAATGTTTAAGGATGAGTTTATGGGGCGAGTGGAAAGCTAAGGAGGGATAAAGATGGTGGCATTAACTATAAATGGCGAGCACGTTAAGGTTCCCGGAGGGACAAGCATAATGGACGCAGCAAAAGAAGTGCACATCAACATTCCCCATCTCTGCTACTTAGAGGGGCTTGAACCCTACGGTGCCTGCCGTGTATGCGTGGTAGAGGTCGAGGGGGAAAGGAGGCTTATCCCTTCATGCATTCGCGAGGTATCAGAGGGTATGAAGGTTCATACCCATTCAGCAAGGGTGAGACATGCTAGAAGGATGCTCATCGAGCTGCTGTTGGCTAATCACCCGGAGGACTGCTTTACCTGTGAGAGAAATCAAAAATGTGAGCTCCTGAAATTGGCCTACGAGATATGTGTGGGGGATGTGAGATTCGAGGGAGAGAAACCCTCATTCGAGCTTGATGAGACAAGTCCCTCCATCATCCGTGATCCCAATAAGTGTGTTCTGTGCGGCAGGTGCATCCGGGTCTGCCATGATGTCCAGACGGTGAGGGTGATCGGATTCGCCAATCGCGGCCCGGAGACAAAGGTCGTTACGCTACTGGAGAATGGGTTGGGCAATGTGGAATGCACAAACTGCGGTCAGTGTATCCATGTCTGTCCCGTGGGAGCAATTAAAGAAAGATCCTGTGTGGACGAGGTATGGACAGCTCTCGAAGACCCTAAAAAACACGTCGTGGTCCAGGAGGCACCGGCCATCAGGGCAGCACTTGGTGAAGAGCTGGGTCTTCCTGTCGGGACGCTCGTTGCCGGCAAGATGCACGCTGCATTAAAGAGGTTAGGATTCGATGTGGTGTTCGACACCAACTTCGCCGCCGACCTTACGATTATGGAAGAAGGGAACGAGCTGGTAGGCAGGATCACGGGCAAGATCAAGAAACCCCTGCCGCAGTTCACATCATGTTCCCCGGGCTGGATCAAGTTCATGGAACACTTCTATCCCGAGCTCATGGAGAATGTTTCCACATGCAAGTCCCCACAGCAGATGTTCGGGCCACTATCTAAAACATATTATGCCGAGAAGACGGGCATTGATCCGGAAAAAGTCGTTTCTGTTTCTGTGATGCCCTGCACTGCGAAGAAGTTCGAGGCACAGAGGGCCGAGATGACAGACAGTGGATATCAGGATGTGGACTACGTTCTCACCACAAGGGAACTCGCTCGCATGATCAAGGAGGCCGGGATCGACTTTTTAACCCTTCCAGATGAGCCTGCCGAGCCGCTAATGGGTATGTACACAGGTGCGGCTACAATATTCGGTGCAACAGGTGGGGTGATGGAAGCAGCGCTCCGAACCGCCTACAAACTCGTTACAGGAAGGGAACTGGAGAGCCTGGATATTAAGCCTGTGAGGGGAATGGATGGGGTGAAGACTGCTACCGTGGATGTGGATGGGTTGGAGGTGAAGGTAGCTGTGGCACACGGGCTGGGCAATGCGAGAAAACTCCTAAATGAGACAAAGGCCGGCAAATCACCTTACCACTTTATTGAAATCATGGCGTGCCCGGGAGGATGCGTCGGCGGCGGAGGGCAGCCCTACGGTTTCGATATGGCGGCAAGGGCTATTCGCGGTGAGGTTCTTTACAAAGAGGACAAGGAGCTTACCCTCAGAAGATCCCATGAGAATCCATCGATCAAGAAGGTTTACGATGACTTCTTAGGAAAGCCATTGGGGAAAAAATCCCATAAACTCCTGCATACAAAATATACAAAAAGAGAGATGACATGATCTCAAAGGCCGGGGATGTGGTAAGATATCTTCACAAAGAGGACGAATATACAAGATATATGGGAAATGGAGCTGAAAGCGATTTCATAAATGATGATGATATCCGAAAGAGATTAAAGGCAAACAGAGAGCCAAAACCTCACAATGTAAGGCCAATTATTGAAAAGTCACTCGCCATAGAAACTCTACAACCGGATGAAACGGCTGCATTGTTGAATGTAAAAGAGAAAGAGCTATGGAAAGAGATATTTGAGGCAGCAGGCAGCATAAAGAAGAAGGTTTATGATAATCGAATCGTAACATTCGCTCCTCTATACTGCAGCAACCTCTGTGTAAACAACTGTCTATACTGCGCATTCAGAAGTGAGAACAATCTGGAAAAGAGAAGAAGGTTGAGTCTGGATGAGGTGAAAAAAGAAACAGAGGTGCTTGCAAAACTCGGCCATAAGCGTCTCATCGTGGTCTATGGAGAGCACCCTCTCTCGGATGTGAATTATATAGCAGATACGATCAGAACCGTATATGGTGTGAAGGTGAAAACAGGAAGAGGATTTGGAGAGATAAGAAGAGTCAATGTGAATGCCGCACCGATGTCTGTCGAGGATCTAAAAATACTAAAAGAGGTAGGAATCGGAACATTCCAGACGTTTCAGGAAACCTATCACCATGAAACCTATAAAAAGGTTCATCCGGAAGGCACAACAAAATCCGATTACCAGTGGAGGCTCTACTGTATGCATCGAGCCATGGAAGCTGGTGTTGACGATGTTGGAATCGGAGCCTTATTCGGCCTATACGACTGGAAATTCGAGGTGATGGGACTTCTCTACCATGCAAGGGAGTTAGAAGAGCATTTTGGTGTGGGGCCGCATACAATCTCCTTTCCCAGATTGGAGTTTGCGGCAAATACGCCTTTTATTCAGGAAACAAGATATAAAGTTTCGGATGAGGATTTTAAGAAACTCGTTGCGGTAATCAGGCTTTCGGTTCCCTATACAGGGATGATCCTTACTGCCAGGGAGCCCGCAGATACCAGAAGAGAGGTTCTGCCACTCGGAGTAACACAAACAGATGCCTCCACGAGAATTGGCATCGGTGCATACAGCGATAGATACGACAGGCAGGAAGCGGAAAGACAGCAATTTCTTCTTGGAGATACCAGAAGCCTTGACGAGGTGATACGAGAACTTGTCGAAATGGGTCATATCGTCTCCTTTTGCACTGCCGGATACAGGTGCGGAAGAACTGGAAGGTGCATTATGGATATGTTAAAATGCGGCAAGGAAGGACATCTGTGTAAATTGAATGCAATCCTGACATTCAAGGAATGGCTTGATGATTTCGCAGGTGATGAGACCAGAGAGATTGGAGAAGAGATTCTAAAAAAAGAGATCGAGGAGGTCAAAACGCAGCAGCCATCGGCACATCCCGAACTCATGAAATTTTATAGGAGGGTAGAAAATGGTGAAAGAGACCTCTACTTCTAAGCTTCTACTTCTGAAAAAAGAGAACGAATTATCTTCTTTTATCAGGTCAAAGTATGGCGTGAATCTATTTTTGGCAGAGATCACGGGAAGAAGATGGTCGTATATTACAGGTCGGGATAATGTTAATGCCATCTCTTTTCTCTTCTATGAGCGCATAAGGCTCGACAGACACTTCGGCATAGTGGCAGAGGGATGGCAAAGGATACCTGATGAAAAGAAGGATGAGTTCATTTCAGTATTCAAAAAGATGGTGGAGGAATATGGAAAAGGATGAGATTTTAGACCATCTAAAAACGCCAAAGCTGGATAAAGAACTCTTTGGTAAAGCGGATGAGACAAGGAAAAGATATTGTGGGAATGAGGTCTACATAAGAGGCATAATAGAGTTTTCCAGTTACTGCTGCAGAAATTGTCTTTACTGCGGATTGAGAAGAGAGAACAAAAAATTGAGACGCTACAGGATGAGGCCGGAAGGGATAGTAGAACTCTGTAAAAAGATTATAGATATAGGAGTGAACACCATTGTCCTCCAGAGCGGGGATGATTTCTATTATACCCAAGAGATGGTCTCTTCAATCATCGAAGCCATCAAAGATGAGGGCAATGCTGCAATCACATTATCTCTTGGGGAGAGACCTGTTGAGGATTACAGCAAGTGGAAGGAGGCGGGTGCGGATAGATATCTGTTGAAGCATGAGACGGCAAACCCAAGACTTTATGAGAAGATACATCCCGGTCAGCGTTTTAAGAAAAGAATAGATTTGCTTCTGGCCTTGAGAGATATGGGTTATCAAATCGGTGCAGGTAACATTGTTGGACTCCCGGGCCAAACTTTTGAAGACATGGCCAATGATATCTTATTGCTAAGGGAATTAGATGTTGATATGGCTGGGATTGGTCCATTTATTCCTCAGAAAGACACTCCTTTGGGAAAGTTTCCTGGCGGTGATTTAAACCTGACATTGCGAGTGTTGGCTTTAACCAGAATACTAACTAAAAATGCACATTTACCTGCTACAACCGCCCTTGCAACCTTAGATCCCGAAAGTGGGCAACGGATGGGTCTAAAAGCCGGAGCCAATGTTATCATGCCGGACTTTACTCCAAACGGCTATCGAGAAAAATATGTCATTTATGACAAGAAGGTGAGGGTGACCTTGGAAAGGGCTGAGGAGGTCATTTTAAGAGCGGGAAGAGAGATATCTAAAAGAAGGGGTGATTCGTTAAAATGTACAAGACACCAAAGGGCTTCCGTTTACATATAGCCATCTTCGGTAGGAGAAATGTAGGAAAGTCCTCATTAGTTAATGTGCTGACCCAACAGGATGTATCCATTGTCTCGGATGTTCCTGGAACGACTACGGATCCTGTGGAGAAGGCAATGGAATTATTGCCCATAGGACCTGTTTTATTTATCGATACCGCTGGATTGGATGACGTAGATGCTTTGGGGAAATTAAGGATTAAAAAGACATATAAGGTCTTTAGGCGTGCCGATATTATAGTTCTGGTTACGGAAGCAAATCTATGGGGGGAATATGAGGAAAAAGTCGTGGAGGAGGCCCAGGGAAGGAACACCCCTGTTTTGGTTATATTAAATAAGATAGATCTTTTTGAGGCGAATGAGAAAATCAAGGGAAGATTGAAGGAAATAGAAATACCTTATGTTGAAACTTATGCATTATCTCGTGGTTGGGAAACAACGGCAAAGGTAAAAAGCGAGCTTATTAAATTGCTGCCTGCCGATTGGATAACCCCACCCCCCATCGTTGCTGATATTATCGAACCCGATGATTTGGTGGTTTTGGTCATTCCCATAGATAAAGAGGCTCCTAAGGGAAGGTTGATTCTACCACAACAGCAAACCATAAGAGAGATCTTGGATGGGAAAGCATCTTGTTTAATCGTGAATGAAAGGAGCATACGAAAGGGGATTGATAATTTAAAGGAGAAGCCAAAACTCGTGGTTACCGATTCTCAGGCTTTCGGGGAAGTTTTTGCATCGGTACCCCTGCACATTCCGATAACCAGTTTTTCCATCCTTTTTGCTCGGTTGAAAGGGGACTTATCTGAGTTTATCAAGGGGATTGAAGTAATAGATGAACTGAAACCCGGAGATAAGATATTGATCGCGGAAGCATGTACCCATCACCCAATATCCGACGATATTGGAAGGGTAAAGATTCCAAGATGGATTAATCAAAGGATAGGTGGGGAAATAGATTTTGATGTTTCCTCGGGCCGTGATTTCCCTCAGGATTTAGATCGATACAGACTTATTATCCATTGTGGTGCTTGCATGCTGAATCGCAAAGAGATGCTGAGCCGGATCTACGAGGCGAAGATGCAGAACATTCCGATAACCAACTATGGGGTAGCTATAGCTTATCTTCATGGTGGGCTCGAAAGGGCACTCGCCCCTCTAAGAGATTCCGGTAATGAAACAGGAGATAGGCCATGCATGAACAAAGATACGGCCCAGGACGAACGCACCGGGTTCTGTACAGCAAGCCCAAGAGCGCGGCGTGCCCTGCAGCACCTGACAGTATCCCAGGTGCAGAGGCCTAATGGCAAGGGCTGGAAAGGTATCAACCGACCTCCAAAACTAAGATAGAACATACAAATCTGACAGATGCCCATAAGGTCATGGATGCAAAATTACGATGAACTTATGATGCTTCCCTACAACTTCACTATGAAAACACCACAATCCCATCCTCATAGGGCCTGAAGGGCCATGAGTGTTTCGCTAACTTGTAACGCAGTCCCCGGAGGTACCGAGCTATACCGAAGTGTATTTATAAGAAATGTATGGGATAGTGCTCCACAAAATGAGACTGGAGGCTACCCTTTGGCAGCAAAAAAAGCATCCCGTGCCACGTCAAAAAAATTAAAGGACAAGTGGCGAGCAAAACAGTGGTATACGATCACCGCCCCTGAAATATTCGACAGCAGGGAAGTACCCGCCACCCCGGCAGATGACCCCTCGAAGCTCATGGGCAGGGTGGTAGAGGTAACCATGCAGGAGCTCACCTCGGATTTCTCGAAATCAAATATCAAGCTCAAATTCAGGATCAACAGGATCGCGGGATTCGAGGCAAAGACCGTATTTGTGGGACACGAGTTAACCTCCGACTATATCCGCAGACTGACCAGGAGAAGAAGGACTAAAGTGGATGGTATCTTCGATGTGACCACCAAGGACGGGTACAGGATCCGGGTAAAGCCCATGGCAATCGCTGACCACAGGATCCAGAGCTCCCAGAAAAGTGCCCTTCGAAAGATCATGAATGAAGTGGTCGTTCGAAAGGGCAGGGGGATGCTCATGGGGGAGTTTGTAAATGCCGTGATCTCCGGAGAGCTTTCGAGGGACATCTTTCAGTCTTGCAAACCAATCTACCGCCTCAAGCGGATCGATATCCGGCGTTCGGATATACTTGGCCGGCTCTCCACGCATAAAAAGGTGGAAGGGGAACCCGAGGATATCGATGCGATCCCCGAGGAAGAAGAGGAGCAGATGGAGGGACCCGGGGAAATGCCCGAGGTTCCCACGACGGAGGAGTCCGAGGAGAAAGAGGAAACCGGGGGACCGGAACCATTGGTGGAAGCTTCTCCTGAAGAGTTAGAAGAACCCGGTGAGGCGGAGGAAAAAACTGCCGAAGCAGAACCGAAAAGCGATGTGAACAGGAAGGAGGGGTGATCGGATGGTCGAGTTCAAGGCATCCATTGCAGATCCGGAAACAGGGAAATGCTATTCCGTATTACTGACAAAGAACAAGGCAAGCACGTTCATAGGAAAGGAGATCGGGGATACCGTGGACGGCATCTTCGTCGGCCTGCCCCACTACAAGATTACCATTACCGGAGGCACGGACGAGGCAGGCTTCCCCATGAGGAAGGACACGGATGGAGCGAATAGAAAGAAGATCCTCATGACGGATGGTGTGGGCTTCCATGCAAAGAGAAGGGGGCAGAGAAAGAGAAGGATGGCCACAGGAAGAAAGATCTCCCCCAACATCGTACAGCTCAACTTCAAGATCTCACAGAGAGGAGCGAAACCCGTCGAGGGGCTCCTTAAATCCCAGGAAGTTAAAGAATGATCGTTTCAAGGCAGCCTCGTGTGAACATTGGAATGGTTGGTCATGTGGACCATGGTAAAACAACCCTGACACAGACCCTGAGCGGGGTTTGGGCGGACACCCATTCCGAGGAGGTGAAGCGGGGGATCACCATTCGCCTGGGGTATGCCGATGCTGCTTTGTATAAATGCCCAAAATGTGATGCACCGGAGTGTTATTCCACGAACAAGGTGTGCAGACATTGCGGAGAGAAAACAGAGCTCATAGAGACCATCTCTTTCGTTGATGCACCGGGTCACGAGACACTCATGGCCACCATGCTGTCAGGTGCTGCCATCATGGACATGGCCCTCCTGCTGATCGCGGCAAACGAGCCCTGCCCCCAGGCCCAGACAAAGGAACATCTCATGGCTCTTCAGATATCAGGGATCAAGAACATCGTGGTGGTGCAGAACAAGATCGACTTGGTGGGCTATGAGATGGCGATGGAGCATTACAGGCAGATACAGGACTTCCTGAAAGGAAGCGTGGCCGAGAACGCACCCATAATCCCGGTTTCCGCACATCATGACGTGAACATCGATTCCCTCATCGAGGGCATTGTCACCAATCTTCCAGAGGTTGAAAGGGACCTGAAGGAAGCAGCACGGATGTACATCTCGCGCTCATTTGATATCAACAAGCCCGGCATCCATCCTGATAAACTGATCGGAGGGGTGTGCGGCGGCTCGCTCATCAAGGGCAAGATTGCCATAGGCGACAGACTGGAGATCAGGCCTGACTACCGTCCAAAGGACGCACAGGATGGGCCGGCTCTCGTGGAGGTCACTTCCCTTATGGCAGGGGGGAGGAGGAGGAAGAAGATCGTGCCCGGAGGGTTGGTTGCCATAGGCACGCAGATCGACCCCTACTTCATGAAATCAGACGGGATGACAGGCAAGGTCATCGGAGAACCCGGTACACTCCCGCCAGTTGTGGACCACCTTATCCTTGATGTTTACCTTCTGAACCGCGTGGTGGGTTCGGAGGAGGACCTGGAGGTCGAGGAGATCCGCACAAGAGAGATGCTCATGCTCAATGCGGGAACCGCAACCACGGTCGGCGTCGTGGCCAGTGCAAGGGAGAAGGACATCGATGTGCGGCTCAGGATCCCGATTTGCGTGGAGCCAGGGCAAAGGGTGGCTGTGAGCAGGAAGCTTGCCGGAAGGTGGCGTCTCATCGGGTATGCGATCATCAAAGAGCTTGAAGAGGTAAAGGCCTGATGATCAGAGTGGTTCTGGATACGAATGCGCTTTTTTTCCCATTCCAGTTCAAGATCGATTTGGGGAATGAGATAGGCTCCCTCCTTGGCAGATGTGAGATCCTCGTCCCGGAGGTCGTTATCAAGGAGCTGAAGGGACTTTCTGAAGCCGGGAAAAGGGATGCCATCACTGCATTACGCTATGCCGAGCGCTTCGGGGTGCTGCCGGACGAATCCGGTCTAAAAGGTGATTCTGTAGTGCTTGCCGCTGCCGAGAGCGTAAAAGGGGTGCTGGTTACCTCGGATAAAGACCTAATCAAGCGGGCAAAGGAAAAGGGATTGAGGGTTGTTTTTCTCAGGGGAAGGCAGAAGCTGGAATTGAAGTAGGCCGGTTTTTTTATCATTGTTTGAATCGGGTTTGTTGGGTCGGTTCTCCGCCTGAGTTCCATTCCTCGTTGTCTACTTTTCCGTTCTTGTTGGTGTCCTCTGTGCCGTCAGGGACATTATTGCCATCTGTGTCCGGGTCAAGGGCGAGTCTGTGGTGGTTGTCGGGTCGGTATCGTAGTTGGAGACTGAGAAGTCACCGGAATTATCCACGGTGGTGAAGATTTTGACGTAGTCAAAGTAAACTCCGGAAGAAACTGAAGTGGCTGCAAGTTTGATTGTAATCTGTGTACAGTCACCAGATGTGGTAAAGGGCACCTCTACCTGTTCCCAGATGCCGGAGGATTCCGTTGTTATATCATCCAACGAGGTAGTTCCATCAAATATCTCAACTTTACCAATATCCGATGAATCTTCACAGTAGATTCTGGCTCTGACCTCGTAATCTGTGTTAAGTTCCACTGTGATGGGATCAGAAGTCCGCATAAGCATCCGTACTTTCTGCTTTCATGGAATAGGAGCCCTGGAAAGCATCATCTGAATAGATACGATTGATAGGACCTGCTTGTGCCCAATTGGCTGCGCCACCCCCACTGCCCTCTGTTTCAAATCCGCCGTTATCTACACCGCCAATCCTTATTTCCGTCAATGTAATCACACCGCTCTGCCTTCCAAGCTCGAGACCATAGAAAAGCTTGGTATATCCTTCAACCTTCAAACTAAATTCATTTACAGGAATTTAGAATTCCTGCTTGAACTTTAATTTTCACATTATTGGAGCTGATTTTATCTTTAAGATTATTGATGAAAATCTTCATGTCTTCAAATTTGAAATCAAGCTTTGTTTCTATAATAGTGTCATCTAACGATGTGATTTTGATTGAGACATGAGGGCATTTATAATTTATAACGGTTTGATACTTTCTCACATAGATTTTTTTAATTTTTTCTAGTGGCATCACATCTTGAATTATCCTTTTCCTTTTGAAAGGATAGTGCTTCTTTAGAGTTACATAGGAATCATTAACTTCTAATATCTCGCTTAAAGGGCAAATTGAAGATAGAAGTGGTAAACCGATAATAATTAAAAGCAAAACCCAAAGTAAATTTATATCTGGATTCTTATAAAATGATGACAAAAACATTGATAATGCCATTGACCAATAGATGATTTCCATTTTGTAAGTTGTTTTTTTTATTGTTACATCATTCGTATTAATTTGTCGAGTAGAGCTCATAGTCCACCCCCTGTTAGCGTAATAGCTCTGGGGTTACCATGAACCCCCTCCACAGTCACCCAGACATGCTTGATGAGGTACAGTTTGACATCCGGTACTGGCCAGGGGTTATCTACAACCGTTACCCAGCCCCAGTCCTTGTCGAGGGCTTTGCCCTCATCCTCCGCAGTAATCTCGATGGTGTAGCTGCCGAGTTCATACCTCGCAAGTGAAACCGCTTTCAGCACGTCCAGGGTCTCATCATTGGTCTTGAAGTGGAACTCGGTTTCACCGTTCCCTTCGATTGTTTCGCTGATCCCTTCGTCCACAATCACAGTCACGGAATCCTTCTGCCACCCCTGGGAGACCTCTCCCTCAAAGAACCCCCAGGATACCTCCGTGCTCGCAAGGCTCCCCACGGAACCGCAGGTCCCTGGACCATTGATCGCTGGCAGGATTCCAGTGGTTCTACCCAGTTCAAGACCGTCGGGAAGGTCGTCATTGTTGGTTCTGCAACCTTCACTCTCCATCTTTAACTTCTCCTTTGTTGATCTAAAACCCCAGCATCATCCTTCAAAATGATATTTTTTTCTTGAATTCTTTTTAATAGCTCCTCAACAAAGGGTTTCATTACTTCTTTTTTATAGGGGAATGATGAGATTTTCCCTTTGCTATGTCGAATATTTAAGATGCATGAATTAATTAAAATGGGATGAATCGCAATACTCCTAATTCTATTCAACTGAATCCTCTCAGATTTAATTTTTTTTCTCAAAAGGAAATAACCGAATTTTCGATATATGTGTGTTTCGTTATCAATCTCCAGAATTTCACTATAAGGAATCTTTTCATAAAGATAGATCATTATAAAAAACACAAAGAACCATATAGAAACTTCTATTACAGGATCTGCGTGAATGTCATCACCAATATTAATAAAAAAGCTA
>DAOVMN010000312.1 GCA_030630685.1 Thermoplasmata archaeon
AGTGCAAAATTATTTATATCTGGTTCAGGTTGGGAATTTGTATGAACATCATGATTGCAGGTGCCGGAGAGGTAGGTGCCAATCTTGCCGTTAAGTTAAGGCACGAGGGTCACAATGTGACACTCATCGAAAGGGACCCCGATACCTGCAGGAAGGTAGAGAATATCGATGTTCTCATTGTAAATGGAAGCGCGTCCGATCCTGCTATACTTCGAGAGGCAGGGATAGAGGGGACAGATTACTTCATCGCAGTCACGGGTTCGGATGAGGTGAACCTGATCGCCTGCAGCTTTGCAAAATCCGATGAGAACACCCCCACGTCCCAGAAAGCCAGTCAAGATGGTACCGGGGGATTCAATAAGTTTTCCGGGGTAAAGGTCAACAGAAAGATAAAAACACTTGCCAGGGTGAATAGTTTTGAACTCATGGATGCGGCAATGGATAGTGAGAAATTCAAGAGCCTCGGGGTTGATATGGCCTTCTGTCCGGACCACATGGCTGCAAAATATATCTCCAACGTCCTTCTCACCCCCTCGTTTTTTACAATGAAGATCCTCACAGAAACCGGGGTCATGGTGATGGAGGCGGATATCAAGGATTCCACCCCTGTCGTGGGCTTGAGATACGCCGACATAGCCGGTGCTTTTGATTATGCAAACATCGCATTGATCTTCCGAGAATCCAAGGTGATCATCCCTGAGAAAGACACCCAGTTTCTTCCCGGGGACAGGGTGATCATACTTCTTCTCAAGCCCGAGGGATTGCCAATCCTCGAACAGCATTTTGGGAGGGGATTGAAACAGGTGAGGGAGGAAAGCACCGTGAAAAGGATCATAATTTTAGGGGCCACCAGGATAGGGATAAAACTGGCCGCACTCTTGATGATGGATAAGAGTCAGAAGAGACATATCACACTCATCGATAAGAATCCCCGGGACGTCGAGGAGGCCAACCGGGTGTTCGCAAAGCTTGGGCTGAATATAAACGTCATTCTTGGAAAAGGCACGGATGTCAATCTCCTGAAAGACAATAGGATCGAAAAGACCGACGCTTTCGTCGCGGTGACGGCAAAGGAGCAGACCAATATCATCTCCTCCCTTCTTGCTAAACAGCTTGGGGCCACCCGCACTATTGTGATTATCGAGCACGAGGACATCCATACCCTCATAGAAACCCTGCCGGCTGTAGACACAGTGGTGAACACCAAGCTCTCCGCGGTCTCCACGATCTTTCCCTATATCCTTTCAAGGACCATCGAATCCATGTCCATCATCGAAGGGGATGCCAGGGTGGTGGAGATGCGCATCCCACGGAAATCAAAGTTCAGCGGGAGGCCCATCAAAAAGCTGCCCCTCCCCTCGGGTGTGAAGATCGGGGCACTGATACGCGGAAAAGAAACCTATATCCCTAAAAAGGAGTTCGAGATAAAGAGCGGGGACAGGCTCATCCTGTTCGGGAAAGGAAATTTTGTTACAAGGCTATCTGGACTTTTTTAGGAGGTGAATAGATAAGGCTCTATCCTATCATGAGGTCCCTTGGGATCCTTCTTATGCTGTTCTCACTCTCTTTCCTTGTTGCCGGGCTTGCTGGTTTTCTCGGGATGGCCGACGGCAAGGGGACCGAATATTTCGACAGCTTAGGTTTTTTCATCAGGGTTTATCTGAGCTCGGCATTGATCACTTTCGCCTTTGGTTTCACCTTCTGGTTCGTCGGGGGGAAAAAATCACCCGGTGACTTCGAGCTCCTTGACAGAGAAGGCTTTGCTGTTGTCGGATTGGCCTGGCTTCTCGTGGCTTCCTTCGGTGCGATCCCGTATATGATGGCCGGCGAGCTTGAGCCCCTGGATGCTTATTTCGAGGGTATGTCCGGTTTCACCACCACTGGTGCCACCATGTTAGAGACTCATGAGGTTACCAATGAGACATGGAACGGAAGCTATGAGTTCGAGGAATTCCGGGACATGATCTTCCACAACATCACCTTTGATAACGCAAGCTTCAGGAAAGTCGATTTCTATGGGGTGTATTTCAATAACTGCACATTCATCAATACCAGCTTTACTAAAACCGATTTTCATGATTCCATGTTCATCACCTGCAGGTTCGTGGATTCCCGGTACAATAACGAGACCATCCTTTTAGAGGAGCGAAGCCCGCAAGGATTCTTCAAAGATGCCGAGTTCAGGGATACACCTTCGGATGATTGGAAGAAGGTCTACTATCCCTGGCCAAAGAGCCTTCTCTTCTGGCGCTCCCTCACCCAATGGCTGGGCGGGATGGGGATCGTTGTTCTCACCATCGTGATCCTCTCCAGGTTCATAGGCAGCTCGATGCAGTTGCTCAAGGTGGACCTCCCCGGCCTCACCATGACCAGACTCAAACCATCGATCGTTCAAACAGCAGCCATCTTCTGGAAGATCTATGCCCTCTTCACATTCGTGGCCATCGCGCTGCTTCGGATGTCCGGGATGCCGCTGTTCGATGCCTTTAGCAATTCTTTCACCTGCCTTTCATCCGGTGGATTCTCTCCAAGAGCAATGAACATCGAGGCCTATGATAACGCATTATACGAGGCCATCTTCGTGGTGTTCATGGTGGTCGCGGGAACGAATTTCGTGCTTCATTTCCATCTGCTGCACGGGGATTGGAGGAAGTTGGTTAACAACAGCGAGTTCAGGACCCTCATCAGCATAATGCTCCTTACGACCCTGGTCATCACCATTAAACTATCCTTGGATTCATTCTACTCTCCGCTCTCATCACTCAGATACGCCGTCTTTCAGGTGGTGTCGCTCAATACCGCCACGGGGTATTCGAGTATAGGCTACGGGGATTGGCCCGAGTCCACAAGATTCCTGCTCGTGATCCTCATGGTCATCGGTGGAAGTGCGGGCTCGACAAGCGGAGGCCTGAAGGTCATCAGGTTGATGGTGTTGATGAAACTTGCAAGGAGGGAGATATCCAAGGCCATCCATCCTCAGAGGGAGATGCCCATCACGATCGGAGGGCGGACCCTGCCAGATAATCTGGTTCAGGCTGTGGGTACCTATTTCTTTGTTTACTTGGGCATCCTTGTGATCGCTTCCGCCGTAGTGATGTTCACTGGTGAGGGGCTCATGGATTCTGTTTCTACCGTGGCAACGACCATGGGGGGTGTTGGACCTCCTGCCGGCGCGGAAGGACCCTACTTTTCGTTCAGCGCCATGCATCCGTTGGCCAAGGTGGTGCTTATTTCGTGTATGTGGCTCGGGCGTATCGAGATCCTGGCGGGCTTTATCCTGTTTGCGCCCTGGAGCTACAGGGAGTAGCGGTAAGATTGTCTTAAGTGCAAAACCGAGGCATGAGGAACCGAAGGTTCCGAGTGCCGGATGAGTGCAAGGCACTCGTCAAGGCAAGCTGCTCTGTTGCATTTTGCCCGATACGACCGGAACTATCGGGTTTCCTTGCCG
>DAOVMN010000398.1 GCA_030630685.1 Thermoplasmata archaeon
ACCCCAGGTCGAGGATTCTCTCCACATCCGCATTTGTAAGCGGCATTTCTGTATCGAGACAGCAGGTATGGCAGGAATAGGTGAGGCAGATGTTTCTTTCCAAACGCTCTTTTTCCTGCTGTTCTATAAGTTTCTCGAGCCTTTCCTGAAGTTCGGGATCAAGGGAAAACTCCTTGTGATACGGGCAGAAATCATCGGTTTTCACCCTTTTGTCGGAAAGGATCCAGGGGAAGGTGCGGCAGGCTAAGGGGCGGTAGGGGTGGACAGAGCACACCCCCTTTTTCAGGAACACGCAGCCCTGCTCGTTCCGACGGAGATAGGCATAATTATCCTCGTATTCCACGAATCTCTCTTCAGGGTAACCAGCCTTCATCAGCCTTTCGATATCCGATTCAAGAAGCCTGACCTCGTAGTCCTCACAGCATGGGGCATCGCATCTGTGAGCTCGGCACGGCGTCTTTTCGTCCTGAAAATACTCCCGCTTATTCATCATTTCTCCTTATTGAACTGCTCCAACGTAATCCCGACGCTGCCCTGAAAGTGTCC
This sequence comes from Thermoplasmata archaeon, assembly GCA_030630685.1. Taxonomy (GTDB): domain Archaea; phylum Thermoplasmatota; class DAOVMN01; order DAOVMN01; family DAOVMN01; genus DAOVMN01. The sequence continues at coordinate 547 of DAOVMN010000398.1, forward strand.
GGATCGTTCATGATAGAGGGCGAGGGGAGGGGAGTGCATCTTCTCGAACACGATCTGAAGGAATCGGTCACCGATCTCGAGTTCAAAGGGCCCCCCCGAGGAGTTGTAGAGAGGAATGGTGAGGGTGCCCTCGAACCCGGAATCTATCTTTCCGAGGGAGGAGAGAAGGCCTTTCCGTGCGAAAGAGGACCTGAGCCATATCTGCCCGCACACCTCGCCGCTGAGCCTGAGATACTCCAATGTGGCTACTGCGATCCCCTTCCCTGGTGGGATGCTCACGATCCCCTCCTTGATATGCTCTTCCGAATCCGGGAAATACGCCTCACCGATCCTCAGGTCGTAGCCGTTCGGGGTGAGGTTCTTTTCCTCGAATGGTTCGATGGAGAGAAGTCCCCGGCCTCGATAGTTCAGGATGTCGCCGTCTGATAGGATGCACATGGTCTGGAGGAAATGATGGAGATATTTATGCTCTCCTCTTGCATTGGAGAGATTCCTGGATACCGAATGATATGGTAGTAAAACCGCCGAGGCGGCGCATTCCAGATTTATTGGTATTCTCCAGCAGAGCAATCTCGTATCGTCCTTTGCTGCTTGAATTCTGCACGCGGATGACACGGATTTGGCGGATTCCCGCAGATTTTTCATTGATCCGTGTTTATCCGTGTGATCCGCGTCATCCGCGTTCTATAATCCAGACCGTCAAGGCGGTGAATTCTTTTACGCAGGCAAATCACTCGGTATCACTCGCATTCCAAAAATCTCTGCATTGGATGGTTGGGGAGAGAAACATTTAATATATTTGGCGCATGCTCCACCGGTATGAATCCGATAACAAGATGGAACAGGAAAAAGCAACCGATCCCCGGGTTTTACAGAGCACTCGTTTCGATCACGCTCATTGCCCTGGTCCTTGGCTCTGGAGAGGCGGGTGTCCTTCCTCCCAAGAACCCGGTCCCTATCTTCATGGTTAACACTTCCGGAACACGCGATGGAGGCGAGGATAACGTAACTGTGCTCCTCATTAATGCCAGTAATGAGAGCACCCCGATATTTGAGGAAATTATATCCAATAACTCCGCCTACAAACTCTCGATTGAGAATGAGACAGAAACCGACAACGCCACCTGGGGGGACTACGACATCCTTGTTTGGGCGCAGGGCAGGAATGACAGTAAGGCTTCCCTTGAGGAGGAATTAAGGGACTACGTAAATAAAGGCGGGCACCTCCTGATCGAGGGGGCGAACCTTGCGGAACATGCTGGGAGTTCGGATTTCGAGGATGATGTACTTCATGCGAGCAGCATAGATGGCAGCCCACCCTTCCCCCTCAGGCATTATGTAGGCCAGAACCTCACCAAGCACGAGTCCGAGCATCCCGTGGCCTCGGAGCCGAACAACCTCTCAGATCCCATTTTCTATCAATCCAATGACTCCAGCAGCTTGGATTCCGATGTGTGTGAAGTGGAGAGCGGTTCTGTAGTTGTGTTGGAGTGGGAGAATATCACTACAGTTAATGAATCCACAGGGGAAAACCCGGATCATTACGGAGGGGTGTTTGCATTCGATGACGATACCAATCTTTCCAATGGCGGACAGATCGTGTTCTTCTCCTTTGGGGTTGTATTGATTAACAACAGTTCGGACAGGGAGGAGCTTGTCGAGAATGCGCTCCAGTGGCTTATACCTCAAGAAGTGGAGGAATATTACTCCTTCTACCTTTCGCCGGATTATCAACAAAAAACAACAACAACGGGAGGGACAGTGGTTTACGAGATAGAGGTAGTTAACAATGGTACAGAGGATGATACCATCGATCTGGTTCGCTCGGCCCCACCGAGCGGGTGGACAGCATGGTTGGATCGAGACATAGTCGATGTGGGGGCAGGAGAGAACACTACTGTCAACCTCTCTGTTACCGCACCGGCCAATGCCACGAACGGGGAGTATGCCAACATCTCGGTCACCGGCACTTCCCAGGGAGACCCGGACCTTATCGATATTGTGTACACAAAAACCACGGTGAGCAACGAACCCACTGACCTTGAGCCCATTGAATTAGGACCTGTAGGTGGTGCCATGGTCCTGGGTGAGGATACCACTATTATCGCCACGGTGCGGAACAACGGGGATAGGGATGCGAATAAT
>DAOVMN010000050.1 GCA_030630685.1 Thermoplasmata archaeon
TCGGAAGAAGCGGCTGCGGTATACAGGGACATGCAGATCCTGGGGATAGACACCCTGACCGCCATCCAGCACGCGGTGGACCGGGCACCTTCCCCCTGGCTCGCCGAGTTCTTCCAGGGCATCTCCTCGACCCTGTCCTCGGGTGGGAACCTGAAACTCTATTTCCTGAACAGTGCAAAGAGGTTCATGGATGATATCAAGCAGGATCAGAAACAGCTTCTTGAGCAGCTTGCAACCCAGGCAGAGATGTTTGTTACCGTGGCGGTGGCGATGCCGATATTCCTTATTATCATCCTCATCATCACGGTCTGGATCAGCAGCGGCACACAGACCGGAAACTCCATGAGTACGCTGTATCTGGTGATCTTCGCGTTTGTGCCTCTTCTTCACTTCTTTTTCGCCACCATGACCTATCTGAACATCAAGAAATTCAGTGTCTGAGGAGGGATTCTTCATCGCGGAGGTAAGGAAAGTCAGAAAGGTGAAGAAAGCGGCTGTTCCGGATGACCTGATTTCCGGGGAGCTGGAGGAACTGGAAGAGCTAATAGAGGATGAAACCCCAGAGGCCGAAGAGCCCGCGATGACCGAAGAGGAAAAGGAGAGGCTCGCCCTCTCCATACTTGAGGCCTCCAAGAAAGAGATGGAGGTGAGGAGACATATCGAGAAGAAAACCGAGGCCAAGCGAAAGAAGGTAAGGGATCCCAGGGTGGAACTGGCTAAAACCCTTTCTGTCGTGATCGTTTCTCTGATAATCGCCTTTGCCATTCTATTCATTGCATACAAGGATTATACAAGCGATATGGACTCCACACACGACGAGCACACGTATGAGGCAATAAGGGATGAAAAGGACACATGGGTCTATCTCAATAGTAGTTCGGAACCGGTAGTTGTCTACGAGAATCTGACAGGTGCAGAGACAGGGGGGAACGCTGCCAAAGAGTACAAGGATTACTATCGTATGAACGGGGATTATGCAATGAAAAAAGAAATTCTAAAAGGTGCTCCCTTCCTGGGCGACCTGAGCCTTGAGCTGAATTGGGTATATTATCTGGTTTTTGCCATTGTGGTAGTTACCGGTCCCAACGGTATCGTTCGAAGGGGGCATCTCAGGAAGCTGAAGAAAAAAGAGGAGAAATTCCCTGACTTCATCCGGGACCTTGCCGAATTCTGGAAGGGCGGTTTGAGCATGACCGTGGCAGTTGATACACTTTCCAAAGGGGATTATGGTGCCCTGGACGAAGAGGTTGATTTTATGGCAACCCAGCTCTCATGGGGCGTCGCCTTCAGCGAGGTTTTAAGGATGTTCCTCGAAAGGGTGCACACCGGCCTCATAGAACGCTCCATCGCACTCATCGAGGAGGCAAACAGGGCAGGCGGTAAGATCAGCGACATCCTGCTCAATGTAGCACACGATGCCCAGGAGATCAAGATGCTTGACAGGGAGCGAGAGGGGACGATGAAGAGCTATATATTCGTAACCCTTATCTCTTTCCTGATCTATGTGGTCATCATCGTTGTGATGGCCTATGTCTTCATCCCCGCGATAGCCGAATCCACGGAAGGCATGGATGAGCAAATGACCATAGGTGGTGTGAGGATCCAATCCTTCGATCCGTCCTTTGTTGCCCTTCTTTTCTTTGCCTCGGTGGTGGTCCAGGCTATAGGAGGCGGGATCAATGCGGGTATCATGGGCGAGGGGAACATCGGAGCGAGTCTATGGTGGATCACGATCTTCATGCTTTTGGGAATAGTTATGTTCGAGTTCCTTGGGGTGAAGATGGGAATGGTCTGAGGGTTTGCCGGAGGAAAACGATGTGGATGAGGAATAGCTTCAAGGGCGACGATTGTGCTCAGCTTCATGTCCTTGAATCAGTGATCGCAGCCCTCCTTTTCTTTGGCGCATTACAGGCAGGTGTGGCCCTGATACCGGATTCCCAAACCACCACTGCGCTTGATACCCTTTCCATTACCGGTGAGGATGCCCTTCGCTCCCTCTATCTTCTTGATCCTGGTATCCCCAATGGCTCGGATTATGACAACTCCAGCCTCATATACTTCGTTGCTACAGGGCGAACAGGGAACATTACCGGCTTCCTGAACAAGAGCCTGGATGAACGGATCTCTTATACCCTGAGCTGCCGTACCGAGCCGGATAACATAGAGGCCATCCTCTTCGAGATGATAAAAACCGTGGATGAGAGTACCACTGCTCATTTCTCCTTTTTCCACGAGGGCAGACTTTACGATGTTCGACTCATACTCTGGAAAGAGCCCAGGGGGGTGGCATGATGCGTTTTCCACGGGACGATAGAGGGCAGCTTGTGCTGGTTGGGGGGGTGGCAATAGCCTTTGCGATCCTTATGATAGCCGGCATGAGCCTTCTTGCCAGTGAGATGGATGCAGACAGGGATATCGAGCCTTCCCTTGGCCCGGAGTTTGCCCACCTGAAAGGGGAGTTCGAGAAGGCGATGGTTTACAGGTACAATCGAACCAACGAGAGCGCCGAGGAGGTGTTCGCTCATACCTCGGGGATGTTCTCGGTCATGGAGTTGTACTACGGGCTGTATCTGGATTTCGAGGTCATAAATATAACCGGCACACCGGGTTCTGAGGTGCTAAACTACAGTATGGTTCTTGTTTCCGAGGACCAGATCCTGGAGCAGACAGGGAGAATAGATTTGACGAGATAAATCGCTGTTAGAAATCCATACCACCTTACAAAAAATCAACACCTTATTATACCAAAAAAATTAGGTTTTGCCTGGTGATCTCATGAAGATTTTAGTCAATGACGCACTGTCCCCGAAAGCGGTGGAGCTGCTTGGTGAACACCATGAGGTGGACACGAACGAATACGGTCCTGAAGACCTCATAGCCAACATCGGAAGCTACGACGCCATCGTTGTCCGCGGAAGAACCAAAGTAAGAGCCGAGGTGATCGAAGCAGGAAAGGGCCTGAAAGTGATAGGCAGAGCCGGTATCGGGGTTGACAACATCGATGTAGAGAAAGCGACTGAAAAGGGAATTCCAGTCGTGAACGCACCTGCCGGCATCACATATTCCGTGGCCGAGCTGACCATGGGGCATATAATCTCCATGGCCCGGCACCTGCCGCGAGCGGATGCCTCCGTCAAGTCAGGCAGATGGGAGAAAAAGAAGTTCATGGGCACGGAACTCCACGGCAAGACCCTGGGCTTCATCGGTCTTGGAAGGATCGGATGGGAGGTGGCAGTTCGCTGTAAGGCCTTTGGTATGAATATCATGGCGTACGACCCCTATCTCCCAAAGGACAGGGCGGACGAGCTCGGAGGAAAGATGGTGGGCTCCCCGGAGGAGGTCTATCGAGAGGCGGACATCATCACGATCCACACCCCCCATACCCCCGAAACCCATCACATGGTAAATGAGAAGGCCTTCGATGCAATGAAGAATACCGCCTTCATCCTGAACTGTGCACGAGGTGGAATCATCGATGAGGACGCACTCTATAATGCCTTGAAGGATGGAAAGATCGCGGCAGCGGCCCTGGATTCCTTTGAACAGGAGCCTCCAAGGGACAGTCCACTCCTTGCTCTGGATAATGTATTCTTCACTCCCCATATAGGAGCCTCCACGAGAGAAGCCCAGGAGAAGGCAGGAACCATCGTGGCGGAACAGGTGCTCGATGTCCTTGCGGGGAAGAGGCCGGATTTCGTGGTGAACAGACAGGTCTACGGTTGAATTCGGGGGAGTTCAGATCATTATCACCACCCTCTCTCTCAACAGTGGAAGTAATGGCAACTCCACTATTGTCCGTACCCACAACACCACCTTGCTCATCGACGCAGGGCTGAACGGGAAGCAAACCAAGATCAGGATGAGGGATGCAGGGCTTGACATAGAGGAGATAGATGCTATTCTGATAACCCACGAACACATCGACCACATCGCGGGTGCGGGGGTGCTCTCGAGACGGTTTAAGATACCGGTCTACATGACCGAACTTACTGCGTTCTTCTCGGAGATGAGGATCGGAGAGCTCGATAACAAAAGGATGTTCAAGGCCAACGAGGAGTTCCGGATCGGCGAGTTCACAATCCAGCCCTTCTCCATCTCGCATGATGCCGCTGACCCTGTTGGCTTCCTTCTCGAGGTGGATGGAAATAAGGTGGGAATATGCACGGACTTAGGGGTCATCCCGCACTATATCCAAGAGATACTTCACGATGTCAACACCCTTTTCATCGAGAGCAATCACGACCTTGAGATGCTCAAGAACGGCAGTTATCCCCCGGATTTAAAGAAACGGATCGGTAGCAATGTCGGCCATCTTTCCAATGAGGATGCCGCCAAGGCCCCATTGGACATTATCGGCGAACGAACCGAGTATGTCCTGCTTTCCCATCTCAGCAGGGAAAACAACACCCCAAGCAAGGCCTACCACACGGTTCGAGGGATGCTGAGGGAGTTCCACCTGAGCCCCAAACTCCATCTGACCCGAAGGGATGGCATCTCGGAGATGATTACGTTGGGCGAGTAAAGTTAATTGAGTGAAATTGCGGTAGCAGCCCCAAGGCCGTGGGGTTCTTGCCCATTATCACTAAGATGTTATGCGGACTACAATAATCAAATCCACCTACACTCTTGTACTTCACAGATCAGCCCGGATGGCACCATGATTATTTATCACGAGGGTTTTGGTCTTGGCTCCGGTATATTCTATGTGAAAGACCCGGACGGCAACGGCATCTGGGAGGACAGGGACGGTGACGGGGTGGCGGACATCTGCGACGGGGCACCGGACGACCCGGATGAGGGATATTACAAGGATGATGAGGATGAGAACGGGGGCATCTGTTTCGGCAATATCGTATTAGGCATGGGTGTCGTGCTGGCGGGAGTGATGTGTGTAAGGAGAAGAGAAAAATCCTCATAGAATATATGCGATGAGCATGCGACAGGAATCAAAGAATATGCAATGAGCATGTGACATGAAGTCAAAGAATATGCAATGAGCATGTGACATTAAATTAGAGTGTGTGCAATGTACACATGACACTAAATTAGAGAATATGCAATGCACGCATAACATTAAATCAGACAATATGCAATGAGCGCAGGACATAAAATTTAAATATACCATCCAACCACGCTGTAACATGATGTTAGAGGAATACAATTTTCACTGGCGGGAAGGCTACAAATCCGGTTACGAGATAAAGAGAGACATTTACACAAAGGTAGAGAAATCCGCACAAAAGCGAAGGATTACAGTAATTACAGGTACAAGAAGGGTGGGGAAAACCACACTCATGAGGCAGATCATCGACTCACTGACTGAGAAAGGGATTTCAAGGCACAACATCCTCTACTTCTCATTCGATGAGGAGCAGCCGGAGATCAGGAGAATAATAAAAGACTATGAGAGCAGAATCGGAAAAGAGATTGCGTTCTCCGATGAGAAATACTTCATATTCCTTGATGAGATTCAGAAACTGAAGGGCTGGCATGAGCAGATAAAATACTTCTATGACTTCTATAAAAACATAAAGTTATTCATCTCTGGTTCGGCTTCTCTTTTTATAAGGGAAGGGGTGAGAGAGAGTCTTGCAGGCCGCATCCGGGAATTCTATCTTGGTCCCCTCCGTTTCAGAGAGTACCTGAAGTTTAGAGGGAAAGGGGAGATGGCAGATAAACCTGAAATGTTTCGCACATCCCTTGAGACGGAGTTCGAGAGATATATCATAAGGCAGTACATCGAGATCGTGGATGAGAATGAAGAGGAGGTAAGGGATTATGTGAGAAGCATCATTGAGAAGGTAATATTCATCGACATCCCTTACATATTCAGAGTGGAGAACCCGCACCTGCTCATGAAGATTGTAAGCATTATCGCTTCAAACCCTGGCATGCTCGTGGAATACTCCTCACTCTCACGGAGCATCGGGAACGGCGAGACAATAAGCAGGGTCAGGGCATCACGATACATTCATTACCTTGAGGAATCCTATCTTCTGAAACTGGGCTACAACTACTCAAGAAGTGCTGTTGTGAGTGAAAGGAAACTGAAGAAGGCTTATCTTTCCAATCCCTCGCTCAGCATGATATCCACTATTGCGCCGGACCAGGGAAAGCTGGTGGAACAGAGTTTCTTCCTTAACATGAACGCTCAATTCTTCTGGAGAACCCCTCAGAAGGATGAGGTGGACATGGTCATCGAGACCCCTGACCGCCCACTGCCGGTGGAGGTGAAGTATCAGAACACAATCGTGAAGAAGGATGCAAAACCACTCATAAAATTCATGAAAAAGCACGGTGCAACAAAAGGGATTATTATCACAAAGAACCATGGTGGGACAATGGAGGGGGAGTACGGCACAATCACACAGATTGAGGCATGGAGAATGGCACTGCAGGAAGGAGTGACTCGGGACGAATGACCTTTCCGAACACAGCCCTCTCCCTTTGAGTACTGCTGGCGGGGGTTATGGAGATGTCCGGACCATTGATGTGGATGGTACGAACAAAACTCGTCTGACTGACAAATCCACGGCCTGAAGGCCGGGGCGTCCTCACCCCTTTCAAGTGATGTGTGTAAGGAGAAGAAGGCATTCATTCCGGGAATAATTATTTTTTCCGTGGATTTCCGGGAATTAGAAGGATTCCCATGAACGAACAAAAGAGATATTAAGAAGAATGCAGAGGGGATTCACAAAAAGATTTTAAAATTAAGTGAGGAAACAATATGAATCGCACTTCAGTGTTCGAACTATGCTTTATTGCAGCCGGAGTTCTTATGCTGCTCTGTGTATTAGGGAGTAACGAATCCTCCGCTGAAACAATCACTGTGGATAAAAACGGCGGCGCAGATTATACGACGATCCAACCTGCTATTGAAAATTCTACTGATGGCGATTTAATTAAGATAATGCCTGGGCACTATTATGAAACCTTGGAAATTAACAACTCCATTTCGATGATTGGTGAAAATAGGGTTACAATATTTGGCAACAACTCAGATACGGATGTTATTACAATTAATGCGAATGATGTTCAAATAAAAAACATCTTTATACAAAATAGTTCCAACGGTGCTGGGATATATTCTCGAAACTTCATTAATATATCAATACAAAATTGCTCTTTTAAAGACGTAGTTAGTGTGTTCAGCGGAGTTAATCTACGAAATGCAGACCATGCAGAAGTATTATTTTGTAATTTTGAGAATGCCGGTGGAGTCCGAGTTCAATTTTCTGATGATGTAAATGTTGAACATTGTACTGTCAATGGTTGGTATGATAAGATTTATGTGACATATTCAAACTATGCTATAATTTCTCGAAACACTGTCATCAATGCTTGTTATGGTATATCCATACTTCACGGATCCAATGGGTTAATTCAGTATAATCAGGTATATAATTGTGAAATTGGGATTCATGATTCCTATTCACGTTATTTACAAATTCATCACAATAACATTTACAATAATTCAGATCATGGACTAAAAGTGAAGATTCATGAAGGTGACAATAGAGAGATTGTGAATGCTACTGAAAATTGGTGGGGTCATTCATCAGGACCTTATCATCCTGATAATAATTCCGATGGAGAAGGAAATAATGTATCTGATAACGTCGAATTTAACCCATGGCTTGAACAGGGATGGACTCCTGTTGATAGGGATTTATCCCTGCGTCTGAACACTGAACTGAGAGATATCAAACCATCATCCCCATTTGAACTGAATTTTTCTGCCCTGAACTGCGGCACGGTCTCCGCCGGGAATGTCACACTTGAGGTATTCATTGATGGAAATCTCTTCCACGCTGAAACATTGAACCTCTCAGCCAACTCCTCAAAGAACATTAGTACATCCCTCAATTTTTCAGAGAGCGGATGGCATCTGCTGAAGATTGTGATTGACCCTGAAAACAATCTGGAGGAATACGACGAATCCAACAACATAATCGTAAAGAGGGTATTTGTAGTGTGGAGGCACTACTTCAACCTTAGTACTGACACCACACAAAATCAAGTCCTCCCCTCTCAATCCGCCACCTTATTCCTCAACATCACAAACACCGGCTGGGCCAACGACACCTATGCCATCGAAGCCGCCTTCCCAGAGAACTGGTTTGCCTACACACACCAGAACTTCATCACCATCCCGTCCAACCTCACCGATACCGTCACCATAATCGTGCTCGCCCCCGCCAATGCCCGGGCCGGCTTCGAAGCCCCGATCACCGTGACCGTTCACTCGGCAGGAAACACCTCCCTCAACAAAACGATCACCTTTACCGCTATTGTTCAGCAGGTTTATTCCTTTGCGTGGGAAATCGAATCGCCCGGGAGTTTCACACCGGACCACGAGAACACAGTAACCATCAGGATTCAGAATACCGGAAACGGACCGGACAACTTCACAGTAAACCTTACCTCACTGCCGGACCTCTGGCAGAGCCAGCCAGCGAATACTTCTTCAATTACCATTCCCGCCTTCTCCGCGGACACAGTGAAATTCTCGATTACGCCGCCTTACGGTGAACGGGCCGGGGATTACCGCCTCAATTTCTCGGTTCAATCAGAGGGCGGAGAACAGCAGAACCTCTCGGTTGCGGTTGAAATCGCCCCGCAATACTTACTGGATTACCTCGGGAAAACGGTAAAAACAGGAGAGCCCGGCGAGGCAGTGGAATTTCTGCTCACCCTCTACAACACCGGAAACAAGGATGAAACAGTCTTTGTAACCGCCGAAGGGGCGGAGCCGGACAATAAGGTAATCGAAATTCCGTGGGGAGGAAATAGCAATCTTACCGTCACACAGCAGATTCCGGGGAACGCTTTGCCCGGAGTGCTTTATTCTCAGATTACCTTGTTTTACGGACAGGGAAAAAACCTGACAATCCCGCTCACAGTCACGGTTCTTGAATACCACCATCTCACAATCTCTGCCCCCGCCTCCGTTACCCCTGACCCGGGCACCACAGGAGCAGTGGGAATAATCCTTCACAACACCGGGAATGTGGACGAGGAGGTTACTCTGAATTTCACGCAAATTCCGGGAATTGGTCTCGAACTTTCCAGAGCAAATAACATTACAATTCCAGCATTCGGCTCCGCCGCAGTCTGGATGAATATCACTGTGCCATACCAAAAAGAGTATGCCGGGAAGGAATTTGAGATAAAACTTCAAGCTGGGAATCTTTCCGCAGTGAACATCGGAGTAAGGGTTTCCCTGGAATACCATGAGATTCACCTTGAGTATCGCGGCTTTGTAAAATTCGAGGACGGAATAAACTATTATCTGGTTAGAGTAAAGAACAATGGCACCGCGGAGGAAATAGTTCTTTTGAAAGCCGCTGCCCCAGCCGGATGGGATGTCTCGTTCTCCCCGGGGGTTGTGGTCGTTCCTCCGGGTTCCTTCACCGACATCTCCATTGAGGTCAGGGCCCCGGAGGCGGTTCCGGCAGACTCCAGCCCGGAAATTATTGTGAGGGCGGATTACCTGAACTGCGAGAGAAATGGTATAAAGGAAACCATTACAATCGAGAACTCCCCACCCGTTGCTGGTTTTTCCGTAATTCCCGAGAAAGGAAGGGTAGTATTCAATGCCTCTGCCTCGTCGGACCCGGATGGTGAGATTGTGGAATACCAATGGGAGATTGGCGGGATGAATTTCTCAGGTCCCGTTGTATCGTATTCCTTTGCGGAGCCAGGAAAATACCAGGTAAAGTTGAGAGTTGTGGATAACCTCGGTAAAGCGGACGAGAGGGAGGAAACAGTGACAATCAAGAAGGAGAATTCCCTGAGGGCCCTTGAATCGGATTCCGGCGATGACAGTAGTTTCTTACTTTTAGGAGCGATTGCCGTGGTCATGCTGGGCGTAATAGTATTCATGTACTGGAAAATGCACGAACAGGAGAATGCTTTGCTCTCAAAGATTATCGAGCTGGAATCCAAACA
>DAOVMN010000340.1 GCA_030630685.1 Thermoplasmata archaeon
GCCCGCCCCCTTTCTCTCACATTCCCTCTTGCCCCCACCATTATTCCCCCCTCACCTTCATCCCGGAATACGACCGCTGGTACTGCATGAGGGGCGAGGAATACACCCCGGAATAAAACCTAAATATCAAACAGAGAATGACGGTCATATATGAGTGCGCCGAGCAAAGCCTGTAATATCCAGTCGGTGAGAATCCAACCTATAGAGGGGTGAGAATTGAACCCCGAACGCAGTCTGGTAACGGGCTGTTGTGAAGTGACCAACATTGTTCATCTTCATACCGGAACTATAACTATGACAAGAGGTGAACCATGAGCTCTACTCGACTTGATGACGACCTTAAGCAGGAGATATTCCCGGTAGTGTTCCTTACCATCGTGGTCTGCGTCTCGGTCATCGCTCTGAGCATAATCAACGGCATCACCGAGGATAAGATCGAGGAGGCAAAACAGGAGGCCATCGACAAGATGCTCGGGGAACAGTTCCCTGAGATGGACGATTCCGAGTATGATGACGATATCGAGGTGTACACAATCTTTGCCAATGGATCGGTGGTCGGGTATGCGTTTATGATAGAGGCGACAGGATATGGCGGGCCAATAGAAATACTGGTTGCCCTAAAGAACACAACGCTTGAGGGGGATGACATCATCCTGAGGGGTATCTCCATAATATCACACTCTGAGACGCCCGGGCTCGGGGAAAAGATAGTGGAGGCGTCCTTCCTTGAGCAGTTCGAGGGCATAGGCGTTAACGACGTCAGGCTGACCAAGGATGACGGGGGGATCGATGCGATATCCGGGGCCACCATAAGTTCCTCCGCCGTTGTGGAAGCGGTCTATGACCATGCAAAAGAGAAGGCCCGGGATATCCGGGAAAAAAGGGGGGTGTGATCGAATGAAAAAGGTCTTTGAGAACCTCAAGAATGGACTTATCAAATCGAACCCGGTACTGGTACTGGCTCTCGGCCTGTGCCCGACGTTGGCGGTCAGTACTTCCATAGACAACGCCCTCGGCATGACAGCGGCTGTGCTCTTCGTGCTGATAAGCTCGAATATCGTTGTTTCCCTGATACGCAATTACACTCCAAACAGGGTGAGGATAGCGGTTTTCATTGTGATCATCGCCACCCTGGTCACCATCGTTGACCTTACCATGCAGGCCTTCCTGCCGGAGCTGAGCGAGAACCTCGGGATATTCATCCCCTTGATAGTGGTGAACTGCATCATACTTGGAAGGGCCGAGGCATTCGCCTCAAAGAACACACCCCTCAACTCGACAGCGGACGCCCTTGGGATGGGCATGGGCTTCGGGATAGCCATAGTCATCATCTCGTTCTTCAGGCAGGTGCTGGGAACGGGAGAACTATCGGTTTTCGACAGGGAGATATTCCAGGCTCCGGGGCTAACCGATAACCCGATGGCGATATTCATACTGCCCATGGGCGCATTTCTGGTAATAGGCGTACTGCTTGCCCTCTTGAGGTACACGGGGGTGATACCAAATGAATGATCTCGTGACCATATTCATCAGCATGGCCCTGATAAACAACTTCGTACTCGCGAGGTTCCTCGGGCTCTGCCCATTCCTTGGGGTCTCCAAGAAGCTTTCCAGTGCGGTGAGCATGGGTCTGGCTGTTATCATGGTGATGACCGTGGCATCCATTGTCACCTGGCTACTTTACCATGTCCTGTTAGTGCCGTTCGGGGTTGAATACATAACAACGGTGATGTTCATCCTTGTCATTGCTTCGTTGGTGCAGATATTGGAGCTGACCATAAGGAGAACAAACATTCCCCTCTACAACGCCCTGGGTATCTATCTGCCCCTGATAACCACCAACTGTGCGGTGCTTGGGGTGACACTTATCAACACACGCGAGGATTTCACCTTCCTTGAAACAGTGGTGAGCGCTCTCGGTGGCGGCATCGGCTTTACGCTTGTGCTTGCCATGATGTCCGGGATAAGGGAGAGGCTCCAATTGGCTGACACTCCAAGGTCATTCAAGGGGCTGCCGAATGCCTTCCTTGTCGCAATGCTGCTTGGTTTATGTTTTCTTGCGTTCGGAGGGATGGTCTAAATGGACCCTCTAACCATACTCATAATAATCTTCCTTACCCTTGTGGGCCTTGGCTGCGGCATAGCGATCTTCCTGGCCAACCGGTTCCTGCCGGAGGAGGACAAGCTCCTGAAGCGGACCGAGGAGATATCTAAATACCTCCCGGGAATGAACTGCGGGGCCTGCGGGATGCCGGGATGCTTTGCGTATGCGGGTGAGTTGGCAAAGGACGTTGACACGTTGAATAAATATCCCTGCATGACCCTTATGAACGATAAAGAGCGTCTCAAAAGCTTTGGCGAGTACCTCGGGATCGACCTTGTGGGTTCCGGCCAGAAGAAGGTGGCCATAGTGCACTGTGCAGGTGATTCGGAGACCCTCTATGACTACAGGGGTGTGGGCACCTGCAAGGCCGCCTCTCAGCTCTCCTCGGGCCATAAGAAGTGCCCTTATTGGCGGGTGGGCCTCGGTGGCTGTGTTGGCGTCTGTCCGGTGGGAGCGGTGTCGTACGATAGGGGGAAAGGGGACGCGTATCTGGAACCGAACAAATGTATCGGCTGCGGCCTCTGTGTGAAAGAATGTCCCCGGAACCTCATAGAGATCGTGCCCGCGGACATGCCTCAATACCTGGCCTGCAACTACCTGTCGAAGAAGAACATACCAGGCAGGGAGAGGTGCAGCATAGGCTGCATCCACTGCAGGATGTGCGTGAGAGCCTCAGAGCACGACGAGGTAAGCTGGGACGAGAAAAAGGACCTGCCTTATTTCGACCCTGAAAAGCGTCTTCCTGCGCCTGCGGCCATCGAGAAGTGTCCAAAGAAGGTCATCTTCAAAAGGGACGTCAGTTAAATCCCAAGCTTCTTTCTAATCGCATAAAATGCCATAAAACACACAAATCCTAACAGGATGGCGGCGCCGCCGAGAGCTATCCATCCCACTTTGTCCCATGGGCCGGATTCTTCCGGTGGAATTCCCTCGATAGTCAGGTTCCTTGTAACGATATCGTGTCCTGAGACTACAGAGATGTTGATATCTTGCTCACCAAGAGCGGGTGTGAGGTTGA
>DAOVMN010000175.1 GCA_030630685.1 Thermoplasmata archaeon
AGTGGAATTCATGTGCTCGGTGGGGTTGATATCGGCAACGATCATTCAAGCTCTTGCTTCAGGGGCCAGTGGGGTTCTCATATTGCACTGTGGTTCCTCAATTGAACATTACCTAAATGTGAGCTATGGGGTGGAGGAGATCGTCAAGTGTACACGGGATATCCTGGGCACAGCCGGAATAAATCCGAACCGGGTGATGCTCTCCTCCTCTGTGAACAATCCAGAGTGGGTCATGAACGGATTTAGAGCACAACTTCTAAAAGAGGGGTTGGAGGCCTATCAATCCGTGAAAAAAGAGGAGATTCCCGGAAGAATCGGCAGGCAACTTGCCCACCTCTCCGCGCTCTCGGCCCAGGAAGCTGGTAAAGGAGAGCCTTCGTTCCTTCTGAAGGGGAAGGTATTGAGGGCTGCCGGAATGTCGGATACGCTCGAGATGTTGGAAAGCGCCCGATACCTGAGCAATTTCCTTGGAATTCGGCTTGACCATCAGAATATCGAGGAAGCTGTGCTTTCATCCACTAAGTATACTCCTGAGTCCTCTCTTGAGCCTTCCCCTGAGTCTTCTCCTAAGTCTTCCCCTGAGCCTTCCCCTAAGTATACTCATCCAGATATTGTTCCCCTGCCCACTCAGATACTTGATTCCCTCACCAGGCTGTCATTCGATAATCTCGCTGTCAGGGTCGGGATCCACAGGTCCTGTTCATCCGAGGATTCGGCATTCTTCGAACCCATCCTGGCCATCCTCGATCAAATTCCGGGTTGTGAGGTTGTGGAACTGGAACCCATGGAGTGTGGGGCTACCGGTTGGTGTCACCCGGATGCGTCCGCCAGGGAGAAGGCCTTGCTGGTGTTTGGACAGGCGGAAGAATCGGGAGTGGATATAATCATCCCCACCTCTGCGGATTGCCTCACGCATCTGCGAACCTGCAACTTCCCAGGGGCATGGAAATATTCTTCAGTGGAGACCATGGACATCTATTCGTTTGTTATCCGGTCACTGAAGGAGGAGGAGGGCCGTGAGTGAGTTGAGGATAACCGAACACCCAATCCTCACTCCAGAGAAGCGGGAGGAGATCGAGTTCTTCTTCCGGGATAGACCCCTAAAGGCCTACAAAGGAGAGATGATCTCAACCGCCCTCTTTGCCAACGGGATTCGAATATTTGGTGAGCATTATAAGGACGGCTCACCTCAGGGGATCTTCTGTGCAAACGGTCAGTGTGCCCAGTGCCTGGTTCTTGCGGACGGCTTAGCAGTTAAATCTTGTATCACCGAGGTCAAGCCCGGGATGAAGGTCATGCCCTTGGATGGACTCCCTGCCTTACCCGGGGATGATCAAGCAATGGATACCAGCCATATACCCGAGGAATTCGAGACCGAGGTATTCATCATGGGAGCGGGTCCCGCCGGGATCTCCGCGGCCATCGAGCTCGGAAGGCAGGAAGTAAGGGTAATAGTCGCCGATGACAAGCACATCCCTGGAGGGAAGCTGGGGCTTCAGACCCACAACTTCTTCGGCTCCGCCAGGGAATGCAATGCCGGTATGAGGGGGATGGACATCGGCACCCTTCTCGCCGGCGAGCTGGAAAAACTGGACTCGGTGGATATCTGGCTCAATTCACCTGTTGCGGCTGTGTTCTCGGATAAAAAGATCGGCGTGGTAAAGAACGGACGCTTTGTGCTCGTGAGGCCAGAACGATTCCTGGTAGCCGCCGGAGCAAGAGAGAATGCTTTAGCGTTTCCGGGATGCGATCTCCCTGGAGTGTACGGAGCAGGGGCTTTTCAGACCCTTGTGAACAGGGACCTTGTGAAGGCGGCCAAACGCCTGTTCGTGGTGGGTGGCGGGAATGTTGGCCTCATTGTGGCCTATCATGCCCTTCAGGCCGGCATCGATGTGCTTGGGATCGTGGAAGCGCTTCCAGAGTGTGGAGGATACAAGGTCCATTTAGACAAGATCAAAAGATTGGGAGTACCTGTCTGGACCTCCCATACGGTACTCAGGGCGGAAGGCGATGGAATACTCGAGCGTGTCATCATCTCGGAGATCGACAAGGGCTTCCGGCCCATTCCGGGAACAGAGGGTGAATTCGAGGTGGATACCCTGCTCATCGCGGTAGGGCTTTCCTCTGTGAATGAAATGTTCAATAAGGCCAGGGAGTTCGGGATCGAGTGCTATGCTGCCGGGGATGCCGATATCATCGCCGAGGCCTCGGCTGCAGCATTCAGCGGGCAGATCGTGGGCAGAAAGATCCTGCAGGACATGGGCCTTGAGGTCCCCATACCAGGGGAATGGGACGAGATGGTAAAGATCCTTCGCAGCAAACCCGGAAAGATTTATCCACTTCAGGGGCCAAATATAGGCTCGAACAAGATCTATCCCGTTATCCGATGCGTACAGGAGATCCCATGTAATCCCTGTGCCGAGAACTGTCTTCTCCAATCCCTTTCCATAAAATCAGAGAGCATAATGGCCCTACCCACCTTCGGGGGACGATGTGCGGGATGCGGACACTGCGTTTCCATCTGCCCTGGCCTGGCAATAACCCTGGTTGACGAAGGATATGATAATACCAGAGAGAAGGCCCTTGCGATTATTCCATGGGAGATGCCAGAAGGGACAATCAGGATCGGTGAAGTGAGGACCACCACAGGTTTCGAGGGAGAGGTCATCGGACAGGGAAGGATCATCGCAATTCGGGAAGCCGAATGGCAGAACAGGCGCAAACTCGTGTACATAGAGACCCCATTCAACGAGGCACGCCTTGTGGCTGGGATCAGAATCCGGGAACCTGCAAGTAAAATGGCCCCGTTGTCCGTGAAGGCGGCGGATGATGCCGAGGTCATCGTATGCAGATGCGAGCGTGTGACAAAGAGGCAGATAATGGACAAGATCAGGGACGGATGCAGGGATTTCAATGCACTGAAGGCAGAACTCAGAACCGGCATGGGCCCCTGCGGAGGTAAGACATGTATCCCATTGATCTGGGGTATCTTCAGGGAGTGCGGGGTGGACCTGAAGGAAGTGGAGCCCCATATCTACCGTCCCTTTGAACTCGAGGTTCCACTGCGAGCATTCATCGATGAGACCGAGGAGGGTAAGGAATGAAGACACATTACGATGCCATTGTTATCGGGGCCGGCAGCGTCGGGGTGCCAACCACCTATTTCCTTGCAATGAGGGGATATCATGTCCTGTGCCTTGATAGCTATTCCTCCTCGGGCCAGGGTCAGAACAAGGCCGCAATCGGAGGAACAAGAGCAACGCATTCTGACCCTGCAAAGATCAGGATATGCCAGAAGAGCCTTGAGATATTCTCGACCTGGGAAGAATACCATGGACAGAGCATTGGCTGGAAAAAGGGCGGCTACTGCTTTCCAGTTTATAGGGCGAAGGAGGAGAAGTTACTGAAGAGCATCCTCCCAATCCAGAAAAAGTTTGACCTGAACATCGACTGGGTTGGACCGGATAAGATTAAGGAGATTATCCCGGGCATCAATCCCAACGGACTCATAGGAGGGACCTTTTCCCAGGATGACGGACAGGTCTGCCCGCTCTTGGCCATAGAGGCCATGGATAAGGCTGCACGGGAGGCTGGAGCGGAATTTAAGTTCAAAAACGAGGTCACCGATCTTATCATCAACAACAACACAATCGAAGGAGTTAAAACGAGGAACGGAACCTATACCGCTGACGTCATCGTCAACGCGGCAGGCGCACATGCAAGAGAGATCGGATACATGGCCGGCCTGGATATACCGGTATTCCCGGAGAGCCATGAGGCAGGCATAAGTGCACCGGTGAGGCCATTCCTCGGGCCCTTAGTGGTTGACCTCAGACCCGGTAGGGAAGGAAAGACCGCCAACTTCTATTTCGGTCAGAACCATGAAAATGCAGTCATATTCTGTTACACCCCAAAGGTGCCTTTTGCGGGGCTGGACAGGGGAGCCACATCCGAATTCATGCCCATCATCGCCAACCGCCTCGTGGAACTGATCCCAAGGCTGAAGAACCTCATGGTCAGGCGGCTCTGGAGAGGATTGTATCCAATGACCCCGGATGGTGTGGCGATCGTTGGAAAGGCCCCGGGAATTTCCGGTCTGTACCTTGCGGTTGGGATGTGCGGTCAGGGCCTTATGATGGGGCCTGGGGTGGGCCGGGAGCTTGCTGCTCTTATCGATAAGGGAAAACCGGAGATGGATAAGAAGGTTTTTGATAGTTTGAGTCCTGAAAGGGATTTCTATGCCGGGAAGGTGGAGGCGCTGAAGTAGTGGAAAAACACTCCAAGCGATAATATGGTTAACGATAAAATCTTTTAAACGACACTGATCAGGGGAGGAACGTATCTTAGTTTTTTTCCCATGTCTTTCTACAAAGATCCTGATTGTTTTATCCCCCTCCTGGACCTTTGCGCCCTTGGTTGTTATTGAAGAGTGCATGAGCATCGGGATTTGCTCATTATCTTTATTCTGTTGTCACATAGTCCCTAGTCCGGGACTTTTGAGACACAGAAAATTTAAGTATTGTTATTGTTTTCTCCCCCCGAAGATTCAACCATAAGCGGCTAACCAACAAAACAATGGAGGACTGAACATGAGAATATCACACCAAAGGAACCAACCCCAAAAATCAAGGAAAGACAGATAAAGATGAAGGAAACCGCAATGAAAAGGAGGCATCTAAATGACAATAATAGAGAAAGAAATCGAACTTGTTGGTTCGAAAGGTAGAGAAAAGCTCTTGGGGCTGTTTGACAGCGGTTCTACTTATTCCTGTATCAGGAGTGAAGTAGCAGAAAGGCTTGGAATGATAGATAATTTGCCGGAGCCAATCGAGCTTGGAACTGCAAGAGAAGGAGAAAGTGTAAAGGCCACAGAAGCGGTGAGACTTGACTTTCATTTGAATGGCTATAGATTCTCGGATGAATTTATCATTGTTCCAAGGCTCTCTGAAGACGTCATAATTGGAGCAAGCACAATGCAGAAATGGAGGTTCAAACTTGATTTTGAGAAGGAGGATGTTATTATCGACCCAAGGGTTACTAAACTTCGCTTGTTAACGATTGAGGGGGCATCAGAATGAAAAACAATATACAGGAGGGCAAAAACATGAAAAATCAAAACCAAAAAATATGGAAGATGCTTGTGGTATCGGTCTTTTTGATGCTGATGGCATCTATGGGCGCAGGCATGCTCTACGCGGTGGCAGGCACCGGGAACAGGAAATCAGAAGGGACCCGCGGGGAACGTGGGGACGTCATCTATGTTGACGCCGAAAACGGGGACGATGTAACCGGGAACGGCTCTTCCGACAAACCCTACAAAACCATCCGGAAAGGAGTGAACGAGTCCTCGGATGGTGACACAATCCTGGTTAACCCCGGAAACTACACGGAGAATGTGAATGTGAATAAAACGCTCACGATCAAATCCACTTCCGGAAATCCTGAAGACACCGTGGTAAGTGCGAACAATACTGCGGCCAATGTCTTC
>DAOVMN010000311.1 GCA_030630685.1 Thermoplasmata archaeon
AAAATCCGGCAAATCCGTGTCATCCGCGTTCCTATTTGCTACCTTACAACATTGTCCCAAATATTGGGGCTATGCTAGAAGTTCCGAAGTAAGCCACCTTCAGTTACAACTCCATCTATTTGCCAATATTCGGGAGGCTTTGAGGTCGTGATCCAGCTCCGCTAACAGACCAATGAGTAATCGTTATCCTCTCCCTTTTTTCTCACCCTGTTCTCTTGAACGCACACTCGGTACAGAATATGAACCTTTGCTCGACCCTGTTTCCGCACTTCGGACAAAGCCATGTTTGGTTCCCTTGTAAAGGGGTGCCCGCTGCTCGGTTTGGGATTTTTTTGGAGGTAATGGGCCGGCCTGGCCTGGGCACGGGCGGGGACTGCCGATTGTTCTGGAACAGCTCATCCGGCCTGGGTAAGGGCGGCTGGGTAAGCTCGGGTGGTGCCCTTGGCACACCTGGCACGAATGGTTGCCTTGGTGGCTGAGGAAGAGCGTGAGGATCGATTTGATCCAGGGATTGAAGTGGGTGCCGAGGCATTTGTTGTTGATTGTTCTCTGGCTGCTGTTGGGGTTGGGCCTGCGGTAACGGTGGCTGCGGAGCCGGTGGCCGTGTTGTCGGCATCCGGGGCTGCTGGCCGATCTGCTGCCCGGGTGTTGGCATTGGGGGCCGGGGCTGTTCCTGTGGAGGCAATAGAGTTCCTAATTCCCCTGCTCCCTGAGCTATCATTGGTTGCTGACCCGTGATTGATGGCGGAGGTGGAATTTGTTCCGGCATGGGCGGCATCTGCTGACCGGGCTGAGCCGGAATTGGTGGCTGTTGGTTAGCAATTGGAGGTGGAGCCTGTGCCGGCATGGGTGGCATCTGCTGACCGGGCTGAGCCGGTTCTTGCGGGCCTTGGGATCCAGGAGCAGACGGCTGAGCTTTCCCACCTGGTTTCTTGGCCACCTTCTTCATCAGCTTCGCCTGTTTCTTCATTTCTCTCTCCTCTTTCTTTTTCCTCTTTTTCTCTTCCTTGGTTTCCGGGACCTTAATTCCATAGCCCTGTATCTTCATATCCTTGGGCCTAACCGCCAGCCAGACGACCAATCCGACGATGATAACGACAACGACCACGATGATTATAAGCGTATTCGTTTCAACCGATCCTATGAGAGGCAGCTCGTATCCATCATCATCGTCTCCGTCATCCGTGGAGATAAGCTCCGCTTCGATGTTCCCGCTTTCGAGGCCGATAAGATGCCCGACATCCGGGGAATACCAGATGGGATTACCAGACCACTCGAACAGATAGGCCTGGAATGTCCCGGCCTCCACCTCCATCTCCCCAACATCGGTTACATGTTCATCAGATGCCCTGAAGGGAAAAGAGATACGGGAGAGGTACATGGAAACAAAGAATGCCCCTTCCGCCCCCTCGGCATAGCTCACGTTTATCAGGTCCATAGTGTCCATGGAGAGATAGGCCTTACCCAATTCCATTCCCTGGGTGGTGATAGAGATCTCATAACAGGAAACACTGTTTCCTTCCACGTCTTCTTTCATTACATTCTTTTTGTTCACCCTCTCTGTTACCTCGCTTGAATTAGCCGAGTCTCCTTCCAAGGTAATGCTCCAGGTCCAGGATTGGCCCACCTTCCAGGCAGGGACATAGATCTGATCCCCCTGCCCGTCTCCATTGCCTTCCCCTCCGACAGGTTCCTCGAGCCATGGGTCGAAATCCACATCATCGGTTACTTTGTCCCCTGTTCCATCTTGATTCGTGGAGTGCGTTGGGCCGGAGGCCGCTCCCCAGTAGTTGTTCTCCGCTTTTACCTCTCCCCCGTTATTGGCGGTTGCGTCAAGACCGTAATCGGTATTGCCCATGATGTTGTTTCCCTCTATCGTGTTATGCCTCACTGGAGTGGAGAGGAAGACAAAGACAGTGATGCCCACCTTGTTCTGTGAGATCGTGTTCCCGGTGATGGTGTTGTAGTCCGCCCTGAGAAGGTAGATGCCTGCATCCTCGCAACCCGTGATGTTGTTCTGCGAAAGGGTGTTGTATTCCGATTCAGACAGGTAGATGCCCTGCCCTCCCAGGATGCCCGATGATATGTTGGTGATTGTATTCCCCGCGATGGTGTTATGGGTTGAATCGGAAAGATGGATCCCGTTCTGCTCCTGGGAAAGGATGTTGTTGTCCCTCACAGAGATGTGGGTGGAATCGTCTAATTCTATTCCACCGGAATTGTTGGAGATGGAGTTCTCCCTGATGTAATAATAGGTGCCCTCGGTGAGGGAAACAGCCTCGCCTTTGTTGCCATTGAACACGTTCTTCTCGATGGTAACATTGTCCCCTCCCCGGCAGAAGATCCCGTCCTCGTTATTATCATGGATGTTGCTGTTCCTCACCGTGATCCCCGAGGAGTGGCGGAGGTAGATACCATCCTCATATCCCGAGATGGTGAGGTTTTCGAGGGTGCAGTCCCGGGAATAGGCCACCATGATGCCCTCCCTGTATCTCCCTTCAATCGCAAGGTCCTTAAGGGTCACCTGACTGGCTGAGACGAGCACGATGTATCCCGCCTCAGAGGAGCAGATGGTCTCATCAACGGTATCGGTCAGGTAAAGAATCGGCTTTCCATCCCCTGTGTTGCTTTCATCCACATCGTGAATGAACTGGTAGAGGTACTGGCCATAGACCCGAAAATTATAGGTGTTGTCAATGAAGGTGTTCTGCCTTAGGGTGAGGTTGGCGGATTCGTAAAGATAGGTGCCGTAGCGATTATCGGTGCAGGTATTCCCGATGAGCTCGCCGCCCTCTGTCTCCATGATCATTATCCCGGCGTTCTTTGAGGAGTCCCCGTTGTGAGTTGCATTGTTGCGGAAAAGGGAATTCCCGCTGCACCTCACAAGAAGGATACCGTTCTGCCCGCATTCGGAGAGGGTGTTGCAACTGAGATTGGAATCATCGGTTTCCACAAGATAGATCCCGCTGTATTTCGCACCCGTGACCGTGTTATTGCATATACTCGCTAGATCTGAATTCTTGATCCTCATCCCATTTGTATGGCAATCGGTAAAATCGTTCTTCGTAATCTTGAGCTGGTTGGACTTATCGGCAAAAAGGCCGTAACCCATTCCGACGGCGGTGTTGCCATAAACCACGTTCCCCAGTCCGAAGACATTGGTGGAGTTCAGATAAATAGCGGGTGAACCAGGGTATGATGATGAACCCGAGAGTTCAAACTGGTTATAGGAGATATTGCACTGGTCCCCCCAGACCTCGATCCCCCTCATGTCCCATTTATCTCCGATCCTGATCTTGAAACCTGCAACTTTTACGTGATCACTGGTGATATTGACCCCGACACCGGTTCCTGCGTCGATCACGGCACCGTTCTCCCCTCTCAGGGTAAGGGGCTTGTCGATCACCACGTTCTCTGAATATGTCCCTGCTTTCACATGAACTATGTCC
>DAOVMN010000150.1 GCA_030630685.1 Thermoplasmata archaeon
TTGTCCTCTGCCGATTCAGTGATTATATTCCCGGGGTCCAGATGGACCAAAACCCGATGCCTTCCTGCTTCCGGGGCCCAGGCAAATATCGCTGTTGTATTTTTCCCTGCCTTCACCTCCACCTCTATTGTCCAGTCGTGTGATCCGGTGGTCACAGATACGTCCACTATCGAATCGATATTTCCATCATTGTGGACCCTCACGAAGAGATTGGATTCTGTTCCGGCAATTGCATCCGTATACACATCCCCTGGGCCGATAGACAGGTCAGGGAAGAATTCGGTGCGATTGTAGTATATCTGATATCTTGAACTCCTGTTGTCCTGCCAGAAGATGATGGGGTTGAGATTGGAATCCACGGCAATGGGTGCTTCCCCCACACCGGTATCGCTGTGTGAAACCCGGAGGTTATCCCAGATAGGTTCTCCCGAAGGACCGAGCTTGGACAGGAACACCTCGAAATGGTGGCAGTACATATCACGCCAGGTGATGTAGACGTTCCCCTTGCTGTCCAAAAATATCGGGGTAATGCCCGAGGGTGCCGGATCGCTGCCCGAGATCCGCTGGAGGCCGCCGCCCGGGCCCTGGTCGATCCTTTTATAATAGACCTCGAAGCTCCCCGAGCGATTATCCGTAAATGCCAGGTGTGCATCCCCATCAGGTCCGATCGCTATCATTGGCTGCATGGACATCGCTGCATCCGAGGTGAGACGATAGTTATCTACAATGGAGATCAGGGAAGCGTTTACCGAGCTTCCGTTCTCCGGGGCCAAGGAAGGCTTCAGTAGGGAATAATAGATCTCAGGGTTTGCATCCCTGCTGTCGGTCCAGACCACATGCACCTTTCCCTCAGGATCCAGGGCCAGCTCCGGAAGCGGGGAATACTCTATCATCACGTGGCCTGCGAGATATTCCAGGAATGGGGCGAGTCCCACGATCCTCAGGTTGGTGGTTATGCGTGTATCATCTATAAGCCTGATATCCTCATCACCGATGTCTCCCACCCTAAATTCCGCCTTGGCGGGGTCCAATTCTGTATAATAGATCTCATAATCTGTTCCCCTACTGGTAATCCGAAGATCCAGCCAGGCGATGTGTACCTTTCCCTCGTCATCCACCCCGATCGATGGGGTATAGGCCCCGATCGCCCCCCTGGACAATCGGCATCCCCGGGATAAGCGTGTCCCCATCCCTGGATATCTCCATATAGTAGATGTTCCTGAACAGGGAATCCTGCCATACGATATGAGCCGTGCCGTTTCTCTCCACCGCGATGTCCGGCCAGGCGGATTCGAAAGCAAACGCACTCGCGATGGTCCGGTTCACTATAACATCCCCGGTGGGGCTCATCTTCATGAAATGTATGTCTCTGCTCTCGTTAAAGATTCCAGAGCCTTCCTCCCAGACCAGATAGATATTGTCCTCACCATCGATCCCGACGGCGGGGGAGCCTGCATAGCTCTCCGCATTCGTCACCCTTTCTTCGCCGGACCAGTGATTGCCACCACCATTGGAACTGAACAAAAGGATTAATATTATTCCCGCAAACAGAATAAGGCCCACGTTCAGGAGGGGCGAAAAAGGAATGGGAACCAATGAATTCCTATTTGTGCGAAGTGGTTTTTTCATCATTTTTTTACGTCCAGTTTGTCCGGGATAAGATAATCAGGAACGCCTTTATTAATATACTTTTCTTCGCCCTGGACAAAAAAGATAAAATTGGGGGAGAAGCGAGATTATTGGAATGCGGGTGATATGACGCACACCACAGGAGATTTTCAGGTTGTCCAGCACAGACATTATCCTGACATGGTCCTTATTCAAAAGGGGCTTCAGACCGGTACGCAGAGGCGTAATCCGTGTTCAATCGTATACGAAATCTTAATAAGCCGATTATAGAGTGAGCGGCAGTACTATCTGTAGTAGATGCATGCCCCTGCCCCAATAGCTGGCGGATGCAGGCATCGTGGGACTACGGAGGAAATCTTATGAGCGATTACATAAACATCCTGAAAGAGCTTATTTCAAGTTCCCCCTCCCGGAACTTCAAGGAAACCGTGGAACTCGCGATAAACCTCAAGGACATCGATCTCAGCCTCCCCAGGAATAGAATCGAGGAGGAGGTCGTGCTCCCGAAGGGAAGGGGCAGGCAAGTAAAGATAGCGGTCTTTGCCACTACCGAGCTTGCCATGAAAGCGAAGGATGTCGCCGACATGGTCATCAGGGATGAGGAAATAGATGACATTGCCGGAGATAGGAGGGCGGCCCGGAAGCTGGCCAACCAGCATGCATTCTTCCTTGCCGAGGCTCCATTGATGCCGATAATAGGGAAAAAGTTAGGTATCGTGCTCGGACCGAGAGGGAAGATGCCCAGGCCCATTCCACCGGGGATGGACCCCAGCGGGATCATTAACACCCTCAGGAATACCGTGAAGATGAGGAGCAAGGATAGGCGTACCTTTCATGTGCCCATCGGCACGAGGGAGATGTCCCCCGAGGATCTGGCGGAGAACCTGAATGTCATTCTCAAAAGGATAATGTCCAGGCTCGACAGGGGGAAACAGAACATTGCCTCGATCTATGTTAAGACCACCATGGGGCATTCAAAGAGGATCATGTGAGGTGAGTGAGATGGCGCATGTTGCAGAATGGAAAAGGGGATATTTGGATGAGCTCGTGAGTGCCATTGTGGAGAAGCCCGTGGTTGGTATCATAAATGTCCATGGGATACCTGCAAGACAGATGCAGGAGATAAGGAAGAGCATCAGGGGAATGATGCATCTCAAGGGTTCAAAGAACATACTCATCAAGTTGGCACTAAGGAAGGCCGCTGAACAGGGTAGGACTGGCCTTGATTCACTTATCGATCATATCGACGGCCAGTGTGCCGTCGTGACCACAGACCTGAATCCCTTCAAGCTATTCAAGCAGTTCGAGGCAACCAAGACCCCCGCACCCGCCAAGGGCGGGGAGATAGCACCAGAGGACATAGTGGTTAAGAAAGGAAACACCCCCTTCAAGCCCGGTCCCATGGTGAGTGAGTTCCAGAGGGCCGGACTCCCTGCTGCCATCGAGAGGGGCAAGATAATCATTCGGAAGAACACAGTTCTTGTGAAGAAGGGGGAAGAGATCCCGAAGAGGGTTGCAGGGGTTCTCACCAAGTTAGAGATATTCCCGCTTGTGGTTGGGTTGGACCTGAGGGCTGCATGGGAGGATGGGACGGTATTCGATGCTGACTCGCTGAGGGTGGACGAGGAGCAGATGCTATCCCAGTTCAGGCTGGCATCCCTTCAGGCCCTTAACCTGGGGGTGTTTGCCGGCTATCCAACCAAACAGACAATCGTGCCCATAATACAGAAGGCCTTTATCCAGGCGCTCAGCCTCTCTATCAGCTCTGGTTATGCCACTTCGGATAATATTAGGATGTTGATAGCAAAGGCGAGGGGCCAGATGATGGCTCTTGCTTCATTATTGGATCCAGAGGCATTGGATTCCGAAATACATGACTCACTCTCCTTGACCCCGGCTGCGCCACCGGCACCTTCTGTCGGTGAGGAGAAAGAGGAGGAGACGAGTGAACCGGAAAAGGAGGAAGAAGTCTCTGAAGAAGACGCAGCCGCAGGTTTAGGAGAACTATTCAAATGAAAAGGAGGTAATGAATATGGAATATATCTACAGTGCAATGGTACTTCATGCCGCTGGAAAGGATATTACAGAGGAGGGGATCAAGAATATCCTCGAGGCAGCAGGCATTGAAGTGAATGATACACGTATCAAGGCTCTTACTTCCTCTCTCGAGGGCATTGACATCGAGGAGGCCATGGCCTCTGCGGTGAGCGCTGCTCCCGCCGCTGCGGCACCAGCTTTAGGCGGTGAGGAGAAGAAAGAGGAAGTAAAGAAAGAAGAACCCGAGGAAGAGGAAGAAGCAGTTTCGGAGGAAGAGGCGGCAGCAGGACTTGGTGCCCTCTTCGGATAAAGAAGGATTTTCCCCTTCTTCGTCCCTCTTTCCTATTTTTTCCTTGATTTGAATCAATGAAAAGGGAAAAGATATATATTTGCTCGATGATGGAGACCTTAATCTGTATAGGATAAATCGCCGGAAGCGGTGACGACATGGCCACTGACACCAATAAAGGGCAAAAACAAAGAAAAGAGAGCGTGCCTTCCATCGATGAATGGATGGTCGGTCTTGATTTCGAATCCACGGAGTCCATTCCAATCCCTACCAAGATGATGGACCAGGTTATCGGTCAGGATGATGCCGTTAAGGTGTCAAGGAAGGCGGCCGAGCAGAGAAGGCACATGATGCTTATCGGTGACCCTGGTACAGGAAAGTCGATGGTAGCCAGGGCCATGGCCGAACTCCTACCCGGGGAGGAACTTCAGGATATCCTTGCCTATAACAACCCCGAGGACTCCAATGTTCCAAGGATCCAGGCCGTGCCCGCTGGAAAGGGAAAGGATATCGTGCATGTCCAGAAAGTGGAGGCCCAGAAGATCAAGGAGAGGAGTGCCCAGGTGGTCATGTGGATCGTGATGGGCATCGTGTTCATTGCGGTCCTATACGTTATCATCTATCCTGAAAACATCACTGCACTTTTCTTCGGGATCATGGCGGCTGCCTTCATCATGATCGCTTCGAAGATGTACATGGGACAGAAGCGGGAGATATTGAATGTCCCGAAGTTGGTGGTTCCTCACCAACCGGAGGATAAACCTCCCTTTGTCGATGGGACCGGAGCTCATGCCGGCGCCCTTCTTGGGGATGTAAGGCATGATCCATTTCAATCCGGTGGTCTGGAGACCCCTGCCCATGAGAGGGTGGAGGCGGGTGCAATCCATAAAGCCCACAAGG
Source organism: Thermoplasmata archaeon (assembly GCA_030630685.1). Taxonomy (GTDB): domain Archaea; phylum Thermoplasmatota; class DAOVMN01; order DAOVMN01; family DAOVMN01; genus DAOVMN01. Next base: position 4,856 of record DAOVMN010000150.1, read on the forward strand.
GTGTTCTTTTCATAGACGAGATCAACCTCCTGAGGATAGAGTCACAGCAGAGCCTTCTTACGGCACTTCAGGAGAAATCCTTCTCTATAATGGGGCAATCCGAGCGCTCCTCCGGTGCCATGGTGAAAACCGAACCCGTTCCCTGCGATTTCATTCTTGTAGCAGCGGGAAACGTGGATTCCATCGAAGGGATGCATCCCGCCCTCAGGTCAAGGATCCGGGGTTACGGGTATGAAGTATACATAAATAATACGATGGATGACACACTCGATAACAGGGAAAAGCTCATCCGTTTCATTGCCCAGGAGGTCATCAAGGACGGCAAGATACCCCATTTCGACAAGGGGGCTGTCACCGAGATCATTAGAGAGGCACACAGGAGGAGCGGCAAGAGAAGCCACCTTACTCTCAGGCTCAGGGAGTTGGGCGGTCTCATCCGGGCTGCGGGAGATGTAGCACGAGAAAAGAAAAAACCGTTGGTGACAGGAGAAAACGTTATCGAGGCAAAAAAGATGGCCCGATCCCTCGAACAGCAGATCGCAGACAGGTACATCGAGGATAGAAAGGAGTACCGCAGTTTCCTGACCACGGGGGTGCAGGTCGGGATGGTCAACGGCCTGGCTGTGATGAACACCCAATCTACCATGAACGAGTATTCCGGTATAGTCCTTCCAATCGTGGCAGAGATAACGCCTGCTTCATCGAGGGACGAGGGAAAGATCATTGCCACCGGGAAGTTGGGAGAGATCGCCAAGGAAGCCGTCATAAACGTTTCTGCGGTCATCAAGAAGTTCACGGGAAAGGATATCAGCAACTATGATGTTCACATCCAGTTTGTGGGTACCTATGAGGGAGTAGAGGGGGATTCCGCCTCGATATCCATCGCCACTGCGGTCATCTCGGCTTTAGAGGAGGTGCCGGTCAAGCAGAACGTGGCCATGACCGGCTCGCTAAGCATACGGGGTCAGGTTCTCCCCGTGGGCGGGGTGAGTGCGAAGATCGAGAGTGCTGCGGGGGCAGGAATAAACACTGTCCTTATCCCGAGATCCGCTCTCAGGGATGTGATAATCGAGAAGAAATACCGCAAGAAGGTCCAGATCATCCCGGTTGACACGCTCAAGGATGTTCTCAACTATGCCCTCGTTGGTTCAAGGAAGTCCGGACTCATCGAAA
>DAOVMN010000287.1 GCA_030630685.1 Thermoplasmata archaeon
CCTCGGATCTTCGGGTTGTTGGAGAGTGAATACTGGGTCTTGGCCATACAGACCGGCATATTCTCCACACCCAGCGGCCTGAGCAGTTTCATCTTTTCCCTGGCATTCCGTGTGAAGACAACATGGTTTAGCCCGTACATCTCTCTTGCAATGGTCCGCACCTTATCTTCGAGTGATATCTCTAAGGAATAGAGGTACCTTGGTTTCGAGGGGGATGAATCCAGTACTTCCATGACCTTCTTAGCAAGCTCCATCCCTCCTTTGCCGCCTTTGGAATGGACATCGGTGACGGTGAATATCACGCCTTCTTTTTTCAGGTATTCCGACAGGGCATCGGTCTCCTCCGGGCTGTCCTCCGCTCGAAGGTTCAGGGTTACCACAGGTTCGATTCCATATCTCCTTATGTTCTCGATATGTTTCAGGAGGTTTGGAACACCATTCATCATGCGCTCGAGGTCAGGCTGTCCCATGGTCTTCCTGCTGGCCCCTCCGTGATATCTCAAGGCTCGAAGCGAGGCCACGATCACCACTGCTCCCACATTTAAGTTACCAACCCTGACCGTTATATTGAAGAACTTCTCCGCTCCAAGCTCAGAGCCAAAGCCAGCTTCCGTTATTACAATATCCGAGAGCTTCAACGCCATTCGGGCGGCAAGCAATGAGGATGTCCCGTGCGCGATGTTAGCAAAGGGTCCGCCGTGTACAAAGGCGGGGGTCCCTTCAGTGGTCTGGACAAGGTTTGGACGGATGGCCTCGTGAAGGAGTACGGCCATAGCCCGATGGGTGTGGGTGTCCCTGGCGCGGACGGGCCTTCCGTCGTACGTGAAGGCAACAAGGATATCCCCCAGTCTCCTTTTCAGGTCCTTGAAATCACCTGCCAGGCAGAGGATGGCCATGACCTCGGAGGCAGCGGAGATGATGAAATGCTCGGAGCGGGTGATGCCCGTTGTCCCTTCTCCAACACCCACTACGATATGCCTGAGCCCCCTGTCGCTGGCGTCCAGGCACCGCCTCCAGAGGATCCTGTTTGGGTCTATCTTGAGCGGGTTGTCGTGGTGGATCAGGTTGTCCAACATGGCGGAGAGCAGGTTGTTGGCCGAGGTTACCGCAGAGATATCTCCGGTGAAATGGAGGTTGATGTCCTCCATGGGCACAACCTGGGAATACCCACCTCCGGTGCCAACACCTTTTGTCCCGAATATCGGTCCAAGTGAGGGCTCCCGAATGGAAACAATACTTGTTTTCCCAAGGCGGTTCAGTGCCTGTGAAAGGCCGATAGCGATCGTGGTCTTACCTTCTCCTTCCGGAGTGGGTGTCATGGCGGTGACCAGCACCAGCTTTCCATCCCTGGCATCCCTCAGGCGGTTCAGGAGGGAGAGGGATACCTTTGCCTTGTAATTCCCAAAGGGATATATCTCATTCTCCAGGATCCCCGAGGCCTTCGCCAGTTCAACTATCGGGTGGAGTTTGAGGGATTGGGAAATCTCCAGATCGCTTTTCATGTACTCACCTTGTGGCTAATTCCCAAGCTTCTCTCCTGTGATCTTGTTGTAAATAGTGAGATAGGTATCATCAAGGTCTCCGGTACCCCTGCGGAAAACATCCTTGTCCAGGCGAACTATATTCCCTTTCTTGAACTCCTCAAGGTCCCAGAACCTGCAAACATCCGGGGTTCCCACCTCGTCCGCAAGAAGAATCTTTCCATCCCGCTTCCCGTACTCGATCTTGAAGTCCACAAGCAGGATTCCCCTTTCCTCGAGGTAGTATCTCATGAGGGAATTGATCCTTCGGGTGGTGTCCTCGATGATGCCCATCTCTTCCCTGGTCATCCATCCGTTATCGAGCACTTCAGCCCGCGTGATGGGTCTATCGATCTCCTCGAACTTGGTCGTGAATTCAACATATCCACCGGGTATCATGGCTCCTTCTCTTTCCTCGGTTCCGGGAGGTAGGGGTGCGGTCCCCTTGTTATACCGCTTCCAGAGGGAGCCAGTGAGATAGTTTCTTAGAATCACCTCGACCGGCAGGATCTCCACTTTCTGCTGTATCATCCGATGGTCGTCCATGCATTCTAAAAAAGCAGTGGGAATACCCTCTTCCTGGAATCTTTTGAACCAGAACTCCGAGAGCCGACAGCACACCCTTCCTTTGTTCGAGAATTCCCCTTTCTTGAGCCCGTCAAAGGCGGTGACCCTTTTGGTATAATAGAACAGGATCTCGTGATCGTCGGTTTCATAGATGTCTTTGGCCTTCCCTTTGTCGATCAGCTTCATATAATACCTCCCGATGTTTAGGACATACCCTCCACCCTGAGGAATGACTATTAACCTACCTGTTTAGGGGAGTTGATTAATCCCAGGCGACTTCGGTCTCTTCTTCGGCAGTTGCACCCTCTTCTTCTGCCTCGTACTCCTCGGTTACTTCCTCAGCCTCCCCGGACCCTGTAACGCCTTCCTCGGCCTCGTACTCTCCGGCCTCTACCTCGGTCTCGTGCTCTCCGGCCTCTACCTCGGTCTCCCCGTACTCCTCGGTTACTTCCCGGGCTTCGGCACCCTCCTCCACGGCCTCCTCCACTTCAAATGACCCCCAGTCTTCACCTACCTCGAATCCCTCCTCCGTTACAACGGCGGGTTCGGGTTCTTCCATTGCAACCCCCTCGGGGGATGTGGCCGACATAACGAACTCAGCAATCTCCTCGAAGCATTCCGTGCTTTCCAGAAAGGTATCGTAATCCATGTAGTCCTGGTATCTTTCAAACCATTCATCCATGTTGTCGCAGTCTTTACAGGAAACAGCCAGGGTGCTGCGCACCTTGAGTATCATATCCTGACTGATGGGGATATATGCATCCCCGTATTTGCCCCCGCTTGGCACCTCTGGATAGGATATGATCTTCCTCTCCTTGTGGACGGGTTCTTCTTCCTCCACGATGGCTGCCTTGACTGCGGGTAGTTTCTTCTTTGTGGTTTTCTTCTTGGTGGCTTTCTTTTTGGCGGTTTTCTTTTTGACGGTTGTCGGCTTCTTCTTTTCCTTTGCGGGCTTCTTCCTACGTTTTCTGCCCGAAGGGGCCGCACCCGGAACCGAGGCCACCATGAGTACGATAAACACTATAATGGAGCCGATAAAGTAATTCTCATCAACGAATGTATCCTCACCATTGGCCTTCTGGACAAAAAAATACACCACCAGGATAACTGTGATCAGAGAAAAGAGTACAGCGCACATCTTCGCGATGAAGCCTCGATTATGGTGTTCGTGAGTGTGTTTCTTTTTGGGCTTTCCCATGGGTTTCACCTTGAGGGTATAAGATGAATTCAAACAAATTTAATTTGTTGTTGGTTAAACGTCATAACCCATAGGTAGCTTTTAAAGTTTTTGATATTTCGCTTTATGGAGGTCTCTCAGACAGCTTTACACATATCTTTTCGCCCATCCCCCGAGCATTTTATCAGTCCCCTCTCCTCAAGCCTGCGGACACTGTAACCGACTGTCTGCCTTTTCAGGGAGAGGGCATGTTCGATATCGAGACGGGAGGCCGGGCCGTTATCCTTCAGGTAATCACGGATTTGAGTTTGTATCGGGGAAAGCGGAAGTTCGAAGGTATCGGGACCCACACGGAGCCTGGAATCCCTGGGAGAGAATAATCTTCTTCCCATCGCCTTCTTCGAGCGGATGAA
>DAOVMN010000090.1 GCA_030630685.1 Thermoplasmata archaeon
GATAATCAATAAAGAGATCAAAAAATCCAATGACCAGACCATGAATGAGCTCATTCCCATCTCTCTTGTGCTCGTGGTTCTGGTGCTGCTTATCACCTTCAGGAGCCTCTCGGATACCATTCTCGGGCTGATAGGTCTTGGTATCTCCATTGTCTGGATGTTCGGCCTGGGACAGATTATAGGTGTTTCCTTCAATGAGATGATAATCACCACCCCGATCCTCATCTTCGGCCTCGGCATAGACTACGCCATCCACGTGGTGATGCGATATAGAGAGGAGATCAGGCTGGGAAACAACGTGAAGGAGGCGGTATCCCTTACCGTGACCTTCATAGGCGTTGCACTCCTCCTTGCTACAGCCACAACAGTGGTGGGCTTCCTCTCGAACCTCACCTCACCCGTGAGGCTCATAGGTCAGTTCGGGGTGCTCGTTGCCCTGGGCATCGTCTCCAGTTTCGTGGTGATGACCACCTTTGTTCCCGCCTGCCGCCAGGTGCTTGATGAGTGGAAGGTGAAGAAAGGGAAGCCCGTGCTCGGAGGAATAACGAGCAAGAGCAATCCTGGAACGAAAGACGGATCGGACACACCTGCAAAGAATAATAGTGTCGGCAGCAAAAAGGATAAGCCTGCAACCGGCGTCCGGGAAAAGGCCAGCGGGATCGATGCCCTGAATCGCACCCTTGCATACGGCGCAATCGGTGCCGAACATCACCCCCATACCGTTATCCTGATAGTTTTAATCATCACCGGAATCACGGGCTACGGTGCCCTGAACCTGGAAACAGAGTTCAGTCAGTCGGATTTCATGCCGAGCGACACCGACATAGCGGATGCCCTGGAATATCTGGACGAGAACTTTAACGGCAGCATGACGGATTATGCCATAATCCTGATCAAGGGGAACATCACAAATCCCGAGGTGCTGAGGGCGATCAACGATACAGCCCTCAACATGGGGAACGATAAAGGTGTGGTGGCGGCAGATGGAAGGGCACATACAGAGCACATTCTATTACTCATACAGAAATATGCCTTTGATACTGTAAAGGTTGGGAACCAGACCTTCGACAGCTACCCGGATTTTGCAGAGAATCTTTCTCTTGCCGACACGGACGAGGATGGAATACCAGACAGAAACCTTAGTTATTTCTACGACTGGCTCTATCTGAATGACCCGGGGGCCGGGTTCCTCATTCACAGGGACGGTGCAGGCGAATACGATGGTACAGTGCTCAAGGTCTATGTGGATGTGAAGAGCGAGAGCGAGCAGGGCGACCTCTACAGCGACCTGAAGGCTGATAAAGGGCCCCTTGAAAAACTGAAAAATAGCGGGATCCTGGACAAGGTGGTGATAAGCGGTGTTCCCATCCTCATGTACACCACGACCACCTCGCTCCAGACAAGCCAGATGCGCTCCATCTTCGTGACCATCATCCTCTCTTTCGTGGTGCTCACTCTTATCTTCTATTACACCCATCGCTCCCTCACCCTGGGACTCATTACCACAATCCCCGTGGTCCTTGTGCTCATCTGGATCTACGGCATCATGTTCTTCCTCGGGATGAAGATGAACGCGATGACCGCCATCATCGGCTCCCTCACTATCGGGCTTGGGATCACCTATGCCATCCACATCACCCAGAGGTTTGTGGAGGACGTGGGAAAGATCGAGGACATCGATGAGGCGTGCAGACTGACTGTTCGGCATACCGGCACTGCCCTCGTTGGCGCAGGGACAACCACCATTGCCGCCTTCGGGACCCTCATGCTCTCCAATATGCCGCCTGCCAGGCAGTTCGGAGGGATCGTGGCACTCACCATCTTCCTGAGTCTCGTGGCCTCTGTGTTCATCCTTCCCACCCTCCTTGTTATATGGGCAAAATGGAGGAAAGGGAAAGGTATCCCGCATCAGAAGACCCCTGTCTCAAAGGGAGCCGAATCAGAGAAGCAAACCACAGAAACGAATCGAGGTGATAATTAAATGACGAGATCGAAGAAAAAGGACGGCTATCCCATTGTGCTAACGGCCTCACGGGCAGAAATGAGCCGGTATGGCAATAATCCCTTCAAGGCCTTCATCTGCACCTTCCCCGAGGCCATCTCAAGTAGGGTGCTGAGGAAGTACCTGAAACCCGAGAACAACCCGGACGGTACCGCAAAGTTCGCACCCTACGGGCTCCGCAAGGTGGAATCCATGCTCATGGATGCCTTCGGGGAGGACAGCGTTGTGGTCTCATGTTATGACAACCTTGCCCGATTCGTCGGCAGGAAGACCAAGCTCCTTGGGATAAACTCCATGGACCCCATGGGACTGGCCTATGTCTCCACCACCTACAACTCCCTCATCGGCTTCGGGGGACAGGCCCTGAATGCGGTGGAGTTCAGGAGGCTTATGAACCACCCCGCTATCCTGCACTACCGGCCAAAGATCCTTATGGGCGGTGCGGGTGTCTGGCAGATCAGGGACTCCGGGGTTCAGGGGAAATTCGGGATCGATGTCCTTTTCCAGGGAGAGGGGGAAAACGATGCGGTCGAGGTTGTCAGAAGGATGCTCGATAACGAGCCCGTTCCCCCGTATTTCAGGGCCTCGAGACCCGACTACAACCGCATTCCACTGATCAAACATCCGGCCTCCTACGGCATGGTGGAGATCACGAGGGGCTGCGGAAGGGGGTGCAAGTTCTGCAGCATCACAGCCCGGCAAAAGTATTCCGTTCCCCTTGAGCACATAATGAAGGAGCTCGAGATAAACATCCGGGGTGGGACAGGAGGCATCTTCACAGCCACCGACGACATGTTCCTCTATGAATCAGGCCCCAAATTCATCCCCAACCGCGAGGCGATCGTCCGGCTTCACAAAAGCATCGCCTCATATCCCGGGGTGGAGCACATCATCCTTTCCCATGCCTCCCTGGCCCCGATCATCCATGACCCGAAGATCCTGGACGAACTCACCCCGATCCTGATGGAAAAGACCTTCTGGACACCCGAGATCGACCAGCATTACAAAAAACCCTTCATTACGGTAGAAGTGGGGATCGAGACCGGCAGCGTCCGATTGATGAGGAAGGACATGCCCGGGAAGGCCCTTCCGTACAGCGTGGATAACTGGCCCGAGCTTGTGGTCGAGGGAATCTGCCTGATGAACGATCACGACTGGTGGCCCCTCTGTACATTTATGACCGGGCAGCCGGACGAGACAGAGGATGATGTTATTGCTACCCTCGAGCTCCTGGACGAGCTTAAGGCAAATAACGCCAAGATGTTCTACACCCCTTTGGTATTTATTCCCTTGGAGGATGCCATTCATGCCAAGGAAAAAAGGCCGAGCCTGGAGAGCCTGAGCGAGCTGCAGTGGGAGGCCATCGCCCGCTCCTGGAGGAACAACATCGATTTCTGGAGGCCGGAGATGAGATGGCTGTACAACCCCATGTTCTTCCTCTCCCACTGGTTCTATGCTCGATGGAGGCACGGGAAGAAGGCCACAGTGCCCATGATGCATCTCTCAGGTTTTCCCGAATCATTGATCCCACTCAGGGTGGGAAAATCCTGCGATCCGGATTACTGCCGCACTGATGCCGCCAATGCCCTTCAGAAGGTCCAGAGAGCGCTCTCTGAGTTTGGCCAGCGCAGATGACCTGTTCGTGGGGACTATGTTACAGCTTAGCGAATAAGGAACTGGTCCTTTGCATTGCCGGTCAGACCTGGGGACACGGATGACACGGATTAAGCGGATGAACACAGATGAAAGACAAATCCGCGGAAATCCTTAAAATCCGCGTCATCCGCGTTCTTATTCGCTACCTTACAACATTGTCCCTATTCGTGTCAAAAGACATTATCAAAAAAGGTATAATTAACCCCTGAATTATGAGGTCGGAACAGGGACAAAATTGAAAAGATTTATTAAAAACCTGCAATCCCTTTCAAACATTATTTCGCAGGAAGCCTGACCATTCAAAAGGTGAAATCATGGGAAAAGGCAGAAAGATCGAAGATTGGTTTGACAGAAAGATCGCAAAATCACGGGACCTGGATAAATTGCCGCGTGAGATGAAGAAGAGCATCTCATCGAGGATAAAGTTCCCAGCATCTGTTTTCGAGAGAGAGAAGGCCGAGGAAGAGCCTTCATCCGCTGCAAAAAAGCCTTCTGTGAAAGGGATCAGGGAGTTGAATCTTGGCGAGAGGTTTTCCATGTTCAGGGAAAGGCTCCCCATACCCGAGCTGAAGCGCCCCCTGAAAGAGAAAAGGGAGGAGGCCGCAGAGCCGGAGGCCCCGGAGACTCGATATGATAAGATCAGGACAGGGGACCTGGCGGATCTGATCGTGGAGAATCCGATACCCGCCCTGGGCCTGATGGTCCTGATCACCATTTTCTTCTTCTTCCAGGCCCTGAGCATCAATATGGATGATTTTCCCGTGCCCTTTGACAACAACCTCAACATCCACGGCGAGACCACGGTCTATCTCCCATCCGAACATGAGACCACCGAGATCCTCGAGGAGGTCAGGGAGTACTGGTCCACTGATATTATTGTCATCTTCGTGCAGATAGATAAGCCGGATGAGAATACGGTGAATATCTCCGATCCAACGGTCCTGAGAGAGATGGACTATGTCGAGGAGACGTTGGACTGGGACAAGAGCGACAGGGGAAAAAATGACGAGATTATATACTGCTTCAGTCTTTCCACCCTCATCAAGGAGGTGAACAGCACTGCCCCGAGGCTCTACAATGCTACATTGAAAAACGGGGCCGCATTTCTTTCCCAGCAGGCTGGTTATAAAATAGATGAGGAAATAGTTACTGCGATCATCAACATCGACCCTGTGGGGAATTATTCCATCCCTAACAGCCAGGATGAGATCGACAGCATCGTGAACAACCTCCCTGAGAACGTTCGGGATATGATGGTGAGGGACACCAGTGGCAATGGGATCTGGGATACCGCTGTGATCGTCATGGGGGTCGTAGAAGAGGCAGGGGATAATCCCAAACCCATGATCGAACTGTCTGAAAAAACTGTTGATGAACGTCCCAGAATAGGAAATAACACAATCTTTACTGTGACCGGTACCCTGCCACTCACTGATTTTGTAACGGGCGAGGCCTTCCGTTACTACGGGGTCCTCGTGCCACTTGCCCTAATCTTCCTCGTATCCGCCATTTTGTATTTCCACCGCTCCATCAAGGCGGTGCTTATCGCAGGTATCCCCACAGGCAGCTCGGTGGTCTGGATATATGGTTTCCTCGCGTTGACAGATACGATCGTGACGCCGACCATCATTATTCTGGGACCGGTACTTCTGGCCCTGGGTATGTCCTATGGCATGCACATCGCCAACCGTTTCTCCCAGGAAACCCATCCGTCCTTTACCGAGCGTGCACGAATTACCATGAAAACCACAGGTAATGCGGTGCTCATGTCCGCGGTTACCACCATGGTAGGTTTTGGAGCCCTTGCCTATGGTGACCTGAAACCCGTCACCACCGTGGGCTGGTCCCTAACCATGGGCATCTTCTTCTGCTTCCTTCTCACCTATTTCATGTCCCCGGCCATCTGCATCCTGACAAGATACGAAAAGAAGACCCTGAAGACCCAGGGCGCCAGATGGAAGAAGCTCGGAGAGTTACCTACCAGGAACTCCAAGAAGATCCTCGCCTTTATGCTTCTCTTCATCTTGATCTCGCTTTCCATGTATCCCCTCGTAGAGAAGGATACCGACCTCATGGCCTATGCACCGGACAGGGACACGGAGATCTGGGGCACGAAGATCGAGGGCTTCGAGAAGATCGAGGTGATGAAGACCTATTCCGATGAGTTCGATTCCGGGGCCCTTGGTATGGTGGTAATCAAAGGAATGCTTCGTTCGGATGATTATGAGAACGATGCCGAGGATCCCGTGGCGAACCTGAAAGAGATAGACGAAATGGAGAAGGGAATCAACGCCATACGTAAAAACCATCCGGAACTTCCTGTGCACGCCATAGGTCTTGTGTCCATTCTCAAGTCCATCGGAGGTAAAGGGACCATCACCACAAAGGGCACGATACTGGAAGAAGTAGTCCCCCTCCATATCAATCTCTCCCAGGACGGTAATTTCTGGGCGGTGCTCAATCACCCGTTCGTGGCATCGAACAAGCCGCTTCAGAAATTCCTGTTGAATGTGTTCTACGACACCCTGAGCAACGAGTCCAGGGGCATGGTGATCAACGAGTACGTGGAGGGCGAGGACGAATATTATGAAAAGACCCTCATCTATGTGGACATGCCCGTGCTCAGCGATAAGGAGGGGCATGATGCGGTGGAGTATGTGAATGATGTAACAAATCCCGAGGAGGAGGGACCCCTTTATTACCCGCACGGTGGCGTCAAGGCAACGAAACTCACGGGCGTGGCCGCGATAGCGGTGGCTGTGAACGACCTTCTCATGGAGCAGCAAATAATTTCCCTAATACTTTCCATAATTCTTGTGTCGATCGTCCTGAGCATCATCTTCAAGAGCATCAAGCTCGGACTCATTACGACCATCCCTGTGGTGATGGTCATCGGACTGGAACCCCTGGTAATGGTCGGACTGAATGTCCCCCTGAACCTGGCTACGGTGATGATAGGCTCCTCTGTCATAGGCGCAGGTGTGGACTTCTCTGTTCACATCACCCAGCGAATGAAGGAGAAAGGTCTGAGCAAATCAGCCATCGAGAACTCGGTGGAGAATGCAGGCCCAGCCCTCATGGAGGCCACCGTCATCACCTTAGCAGGCCTTTCCGCGGCCTTCTTCATCCCTATCCCTGCCATCTACAACTTCATCTTTGTTATCATGATCCTGTTGGGTTTGAGCGCTGTTGCATCCATCTTCGTGCTTCCTTCCATCCTCACCATCTATGCAAGGCATCTCGAGACCAAGGAGGCACTCGAGGAACACCTCAGCGAAAGAGAGGGGGAGTGGGACGTGGAATGGGAGACAGACTGAGGGCTGAACCGTGATAACCATCGTGGGAACAGGGCACATATTCGACCTCTCCTCACGGATCTACCGCCTTGTCCAGGGCCTGGGTCCCGAGGTTGTGGCAGTGGAACTCGACAAAAAACGTCATCGCATCCTCGAGACGGAACGAAGAAACAGGGAAAGAGGGATCTCCACAGAGGTCTCCCTGAGGATGCTGTTTCGCCCCTCGCCCGTCCCCTTCCGGTACAGGCTTTTAGCCTATTTCCAGAGAAAGTTTGCTGCAGCCAACAATGTCCTTCCGGGAGAGGAGATGCTCTCGGCTATCGACGCAGCCAGGTCGATCGGGGCAAAGATCGCGCTCATTGACAGGGACATAAACAAGACCTTGAGGTCTTTCAACAATGCCATGTCGCTCTTCGAGAAGCTCAAATTCTACTCTGCCCTTATCACTGGCTTATCGGGCCTGGGCATCAGGAAGGAGACGATCGGGGGACAGATAGAGAGGATAGAGAAGGATTACGATTCCGTTATTCTCGAGATCGGCGAGCAGTTCCCGGGATTGAAGAGGGCGTTAATAGACGAGAGGGATCGGCACATGACCCTTGCATTGATGGACCTGAACAGGACCTTTGAAAGCATCCTCGCCTTTGTGGGGGATGCCCATGTCGAAGGCATCAAAAGGCTGCTGGAAAAGAATGGGATCCAGCCGGAGACCATTCATCTTCATTCATTCATGCACCACACGGTGCCGCAGGGCACCAACTCCGTCAATTTCAGCATAGATTGAGTCCCCCGCTCTGATTTCCGAAACCCCCGACGGAGTGCCCGTGGCAATGATGTCTCCTCTCTTCAGTGTCATGATCCTGGAAAGGAAGGAAATCAGGTACCCCACCCCGAACAGCATACTCGAGGTGGAGCCGTGCTGTCGTACCTCCCCGTTAACCTCC
>DAOVMN010000517.1 GCA_030630685.1 Thermoplasmata archaeon
CCCTCCTTTGTTATGCTCATGTGCAGAACTACATCATTTACTACATCATTTACTACATCACTCGAATCTTCTGACTTAGTCAGTAACTTAGTCATATCTCCTTTGGTATCTCGTTGGATCATTGATGATCCCCCTCCAGTTTCAAAGATGCAAGAAACTCTCCCCCTTGCCGGGTTATGACGTATTTACCTGTTTTCGGGGGCCCCTCAAATATTATCAGTCCTTTCTTCACGAGATTAGCCAGATGCCGTTGTGCAGTGGCATAAGAAAGATGCAACAATCGCTCTACATCCGGGCGTCGAACTATCTCACCCTTTTTAATCAACACTAAAATGCGTGATTTTATATGGCTTACACTGTCTTTTGCTGTACCCTCCACACTCACAACCTCCTGATCCTCCTTCTCCGGTCTCCTAAACGTAATCCGAAAAAAACCATTCCAGTCGAACTCCGGTTCTTCAAGACCGTGCACCTTCATTTCGTCCCTCATCCTGCCAATTCCGCTCCCTATCCTTTCCACGAGATTCGCACGGTGGAATAACCCCTGAAGAAACGGGTTCCTGGAGATGGACGTCAAGCCGAACTCCTCCGGGCGGATCCCCTTCACCAGACCGCCAGGGTTGTGGATGTGAACCCGATCGTCATAGAACTCCACCATGGTCACTGCGCCCTTCTCGAAGTAATCGCGGTGAATGACAGAATTCAGTAAAGCTTCTCTCAGAGCGTCATAAGGCAGTTCAGGTATCTCATCACGCTGCAATTTCTTACCGGTGATCTCGTATCGAAGCGGGATATAGGTCTTCAACCATTTCATGGCATTGTCCACATTCGTGATGATGTCCTCGCCAAAATCCTTGCGGTCTATTATGTGTGTCTTGGTTTTCCCCCGGAAACGGACACAGGTGATGATAGCATGGAAATGGAATCGTGTGGGCTCCTTAGCAAATAGGAGTACTCCGGCGTTCTTCATGAGTAGCCTTCCTGCTTGCCGTTGTGCCACACCGAGATTTGTGAGAATCTGCTCGTCCGGGAGGTTGGAGGTAATGCCGCATTGCTGCAAGTAACCATGAAATCGCTCTTGCGAAAAATCATCAGTATACAGGAACTCCATGCAGAACTGCTCATCAAACCGAATCTTTCCTTCGTGCGTGAAATAATCAATGATCTCATCCCGTTTCAATTTCTGGCTATTGGAACCCATGCGGATGAAGAAAC
>DAOVMN010000147.1 GCA_030630685.1 Thermoplasmata archaeon
ATTCCCGAGCCGTAGTTATCAGATGCATCGGTGTATTCGATGGTATTGTGGTTCGAACTCTTGCACCGCAGTATGGTTCCACCCTGACCGTTCCCCCACAACTGGTTGTGGGTGATATTGTTGTGGATGGGCTGCCTCTTCATGAAAAAGCCGCCTTTCGTGTTGTTGTATAACTCATTCTCGCTTATGAGATTGTATTCTCCTTTCATCAGGAAAAGACCGTTTCCTCCGTCCTCACAGCCCGGACTCGGGTTGATGTGCGCAATGGTGTCGTGGATTCTATTGCCCCGTACCGTGCTCTCGTAGGTGAACTCCAACATGACCCCGTGCGGGGAATTCTCTTCGCTGTCGTTGCCGTTGTGGTGTATGTTGCAGTTCTCGATGGTATTTCTCTCGACATGGTTGCTTCCTGTTCCCGCGAGATGTATTCCCATGCAGAAGTTCCCGACCTCCAGATTCTCTACCACCACATCATCAAAACCTTTGTTGTGAATCCCCGACGGGTAACCTTCTTCACAGGAATTGAAACTGCTGATCGCGAAATGGCTGTCCTGTGAGGAATTATAACCGTTAATGGTAATATCATCTGCACCGATAATCAAACCGTGTCCGGATTCGCACACCATGTCTCCGTTCAGGGTACAGCTTTTCATTACCGTGTCACCGCATTTGTAAACAGTGCCGTCTTCTGCCGCACATCCGATATCAGGAGCCCTGCACTCGTAAGTGCACCCTGCGGTTCCGTCATCATTGTAATTCTCCGTGGAGTCGCAGGTGTTCTCATCACCGCTGTTTCCGGTTGTCTCTTCAGCGGCTCTTATGTCCATGCCCTCGTTATTGCAGACAGTGTTTTCGGATACGGTATTATCGCAGGAGGCATCGCTTCTTCCCATGTCGATTCCGTCACCGCTGCCAACGATTCCTGCGAAACTTCCATGAGTGTTTTCTGTCACATTATTGTACCTGATAATATTCTCATTTCCACCCACAAAGATTCCATCTCCATGATTTTCTTTGATATCGTTGTATTCAAGGGTGTTGGAATCGGAAGCCTTGCACCTTATATTGATTCCCGCCTGACCGTTTCTTGTTATTTCATTGTGTGAAATCTCATTGTACTCTGCATTCCTTTTTATCAAAATACCATCTTTCCTGTTGTTATAAATTATGTTTTTTGTTATGATATTATTATCTCCGTAAGGTCCGGATAGAAATATTCCGTCTCCTCCGCCGTCGCAGCCCGTGCCTGTCCCTGTATTCTCATAGACCTCGCAGTTCTTTACGGTGCTCTCCGACACATAAACCATCTTGATCCCATGCGTCAATATGTCGTCACCCTGGTTGTTGCCGTTGTGATGTATTTTGCAGTTTTCTATTTTGTTATCAGCTATGTAACCCTGGTCAGTCGGATACTCGAGATAGATCCCATTGCAGAGATTCTCGATTTCCAGGTTCTTAATCACAACATGGTCATAGGTTGAAACGAGTGGACTCACCAGCGCGTGATTCAGGATCCCGCTTCTCGGAACACCATCATCGCATGTACCCGGACTGGCACCGGTTAATGTATGGTTGTCGCCGTCGATAACGATGTTGCTTTCGCCTATGATCAGACCGTGTCCGGAGGGACAGCTCAGATCCCCGTTGAATGTGCAGCTCTGCGTTACAACATCTCCGCATTTGTAAACTGTACCATCGGCAGCCACACAACCAATATCATCATCGCGTGCTGCTGCCGACCGGGTCGAAGTAGTGGTTGTGGTGTCTTCAACAAGCATCTGAGAATCTAAAGAATTGCCTGGTGCGGAAACAACAGGATACCCGGCTTCTTTCCAGGCATCCATGCCATCGACCATGTTGAAAACCTGAAAACCGTTTTCTGCCAGTATCCCGCTCGCTATCCGGCTTCTTTTGCCGCCTCCGCAGTAAACGATGATTTTCTTGTTATCATTTCTGTTTTCATTCTCATCCTCATTCAGCTCGTCGAGCCTCTCCTCGATTTCCGTGTGCGAAATCAATACCGCCCCTTCAATGTGCCAGGATTCGTATTCCCCGGATGTCCTGACATCCAGTATCACAATGCCGGTTTCCGTCTCGATCATCTGCCTTATCTCTTCAATATCACAATTCGTCACCCCGTGGGCCTCGGGAACCGCACCGGGCGCCGCGCACCCTGATGGATTTTGCTTTGATTCTTTGCTTGTGATGTATTCAAGCTCATCAGCTTGGTAATCATTTACAAATGCGGATAATTGGCTCAAATCATGATACCCGGGATAATGCCTGCCGCCTGGCGAGACCCAGCACGGGATCGTCTTTATGCCGGCATCTTTGCACGCCTGGCTGTTCTCACGGCAGTTGACAAAATCTATGTGCTGGAAAGCATCCCCGAACTCTTCCTTTTGCCTGACGCACCAGGGACAATGGTCCGTGCCGTAGATTATCCAGCCCTGCGCGGTCAATTCTTCAGCTAACTCTTCAGTCAATTCTTCGGTACTCTTTTCAGCCAACTCTTCGGTGCTTATTTCAGTCAATTCTTCGGTACTCTTTTCAGCGATCTCTTTGGCGCTCGTTTCTTCCCTTTCAGGAATTTCACCATTGAGAAAGTCAGATGGTAATTCCCTGTGGTAAGGCAGTTGCTGCCGGCTGGAAGGGATTTCCCTGTTGACAACCGCAGGTGGGAACCCGGTATCCTCCATTGCACCAGATTCGAATTCGGATTCCTGCCGCTGCTCGTCATCCTGCTGTCGCTCATCCTGCTGCTGCCCATCATATTGCTGCTGCTCGCCGCCGAGGATATATCCCCCGGCGGGAATGATAGTCCCGGATAGCACCAGTAAAGAGAGCAGCATGATCGCCGCTCCCTTTATTCCAGCTATTTTGTTCCCTTTTTCATCAGCTATTTTATTCCTTCTTTCATCAAGCATTTTTCTTCCTGCGGGGATAACCCCTATGTTTATTTTTCTCATTTAGATTCCTCCTACGACCTGCATTATTCTTCAGCCTCTTCAATTCTCGTTCATGTCCTTCAATCCTCATTCATATCCACCCACACAACATTATCGGGGTAATCATAGTACTGCTCCTCGACCCACCTCACGAGATTGTAGTGGTCAATCAGCCCTTTTTTCAGGTAATCGCAGTCCTCGCCCACTATTTCTTTTCTTATCTCCATCTCAGAATATTCAGACCAGCATATAAACCACTGGACAACTAAGGGATACCCCGCTGCCGACTGCACGGCGCCGCGCAGGTTTCCATCTCCCATGAATGTGGGGATCACTTCCTTGAAGAGGCTCTTGTTCTCGATTTCTCCTTTTATCGCATCTGCCAGCTCTATCCAGCTCTGTATGTTCGCCTCGTTATCACCATGCCCGATAAAGACAAGTGTGGCGTCGGCGGGGTCACCGCTCCAGTAGTTGTCCGGGTCGGTATAGCTGCTATCGCAGAGCATCAGCCCGTAATCGGTTAGTGTTTCCACGAGATAGACATGGTTGTTGAGGGCAGTGGTGCAGAAGATCGCTGAATCTGTTTCTGCTTCATCGAGTGCCTCATAGATCTCCTCTGTGTGGCTGGTGTTCCCGTTGATGAATATCGGAATTGCGATAATCCTATTTACTCCCTGTTCATTCAGTTTCTCGATGGCATCATCTACCGTCTGGTGTGGGGAGTATTCCAGGAATCCAAGTTCTAAAGGTACGGGAAGATCTACCTTGTCCACGAATCGCCTAACCTGCTCGTTCCAGTCCCCGGGCATTCCATGTGCTACGACACACACCCCGAAGTTGTAGTTTTCATCAGGGTTTCCATTATTGTTGGGATTGCTATTTTTTCCGCCATCATCTTCGTTGCTCAAGGAGTAGACTCCAATAGAGGAAAGAACGATAATAATGGCCATAATGCCCACTATTGCCGCTCCCCTCTTCGAGATATCTTTTTGTGCGAATACCATCCTGTTTTCCTCCTCTTCTCGGTTTTTCGATACGGAATTCCCTGAGACAGGTTCGCGGATAAACCGGGTCGGGTGTTGTTTTCTCAACTGTTATCCGGATTACTGCTTTGCCTCATTAGGGTGCTCTAACTTGTTTAGGCAAGCCTAACTTACATAGGATATTTAAGTTTTTGCGTCTGAAAAATTGATATTTTTTCGCTCATTTTATCACGATGGAAAGTGATTCCCCCTTATTCTTTCTGTCCTAAATAATGCCACAGGTTATTTGATCTTTCAAATCGTTCCTCAACAAAATCGACCATACTTCTTTTAAATGTACTCAGGCTGGAGCTGTGAAGAAAATAGCAGGGTTTGCTTAGGGATTTACAAGCCTGTTTCACATACAGACATGCGCTGTGGCTGTTTATGTCTACAGGACAGAATACTACGTCAACTTTGTTAACTAACTGTTGAATCTCCTTTTTCCCCTTCGGACAGGCACCGGAATTATAGCAAAAGGCGCAGTTCATCTCTTTGGTGATTTGGCTGTATTGCGGTACAAGTGATTCGATTCCGCCAACAAATGCCACTTTTTTCTCACCATTGCCTCCGGTTGGAATCATTGAGTCCTCGGTCATGGTGTCCCGGGTATGGGTGCCTTGAAAATCATCGGGATGTGATAGTCTTTTATTTAGCTGAATTTGCTGATCTAATTCCCATGACAACATCCTATTTTCCTCAGATAGCTTTTCTATCTTCTCTCTCATGCTTTCAATCTGATGTAAAGCATGTGCACCACCTAATTTTTCCAGATCTTTTCTTAATCGGTGGTTCAGATCATATTCTTCTTCCAATAGTTGATTTTTCTCTTTAAACGCCTCGCTGAGTCTTGATTTCTCTTCTTTCATTGTTTCTAACTCTACTGTTAGCTTCTCTATTCTTACAACATGGCGTAGGCTATGTGTACCTCCGAGTTTTTCTACATCTGTTCTTAATTGCTTGTTTAGCCTACATTCTTCTTCGAATAACTGACTTTTCTCTTTGAATGCTTCACCAAGTTTTGACATTTTATTTTCCATGGCTTCTATCTCTGACAGCAACTCCTCATTTTTTTGTCCCAGTTTTCTGCACTTCCTTTTCAGGTTCTTATTGAATGTCAAGGCCTTGTCTCGTTCTTTTCTTATCCTTTCTGCATTTTGTATGGCCTCTGTCATATTCTTATAGGTGAGGATATTATGAATATCATTTGCCACTAACGCTTTATGCTCCTGAACATGGATTGCACTAAAGATCCGTTCTTCAGTTTCAGTTATATCTTTATGTCGATACCGCACAGCAAACCAAATAAGTGCGGGAAGAGGTACATCCCTAAAGCCCTTTCCACGTTCGATAATACCGCAGACTTTTGCTGGACTCAACCCATTGATTTCCTTCTCATATGGTTGGAATTCTTTCTGTAATAATCTCTCAACATGCTCTGAGATTGGATTCTGACTTTGACATGCACAAACCAGGGCGCCGTGAGATTTTGCATATATGCAGGTTTTTTTACCTATCTTGATACCGGACGCCTTGATGATGTTTTTTTGGTCCTGGTCGTTAAGGCTCATTCCCAGGATTCTACAAATAAGCCCCCCATTAAATTCCCAAAGCCGTCTGACTGTTCTTTCCGACAGGATATTACCTCATCGGGAAAGAAACCGATTACTCCGGTTTCAAGCCTCTCATACACTTTAGGCTGCCCTAAACATGTTAGGCACCCCAAACTATTCTTTCTTAATAAAATTTTCTCCAATGGTCAAAAGCCCGGCCGCCGTCGTCCTCTTCCACAACCTCCCCGCTCACCGGGCAGTCACCTTTCCCGATGCTCACATCCAGGTCCCAATTGGTGTCTTCCCATCCGAAGACCGCCACTATCCTTGTGACACTGCTGTTTATCATGAAGTGGTGATTGTGGCATCCACCTGACGGACCCGTGCCGCCGTCCACCGTGCCCTCGAAGAAGTGCTCTATTTTTCCTGTTTCCTCGTGCGGCTCCGATGGCGGTGATTCCGGGGGGGTTTGTTCGTCGGGCTCGTTTCCCTCTTCTTCCGTGTCCTCGTGGGTACATTCCA
>DAOVMN010000355.1 GCA_030630685.1 Thermoplasmata archaeon
ATTGATCCGTGTTTATCCGTGTGATCCGCCTTATCAGGCTTTCAGCCTAACCGGAGCGAAAACAAGTTTTCACTCGTCATCCGTGTTCCCAAGTCTGGCCGCAAACGCAAAATCTCAGTTCCTTATTCGAAACGTCGTAAAAGCTTAAATAATGCAATGGAATTTCAACACAACAAGAGCGAGTTGATAGACAATGGTAGAAGAACAGATCATCCTGACTGCCGCAGAAGCCGCACAAGCCGATGTAGGGCATGGGCGTGCCAGAATAAGCAGATGGACAATGAAAACACTTGGCTTAAAGAGCAACGATATCGTAGAGCTTACCGGCACCTCCGATAGATCCACAGCGATTCGGATCATCGGATTCTCTGGGTCAGAGGAGGACAGCGGGAATATCATGATGGACAACCTTACCCGCACGAACGTCGGGGTGACCCTTGGGGAGAAGGTCATAGTGAAGAAAGCGAGTTACATGGAGGCGGAACAGATAGTACTCGCCCCGGTCCTCCCGGACAAGAAACCGATTAACTATGCCAGCAATATATTTGATTTCGTTCTCGGCCGTCTACAGGAACGACCCCTCGTGGAAAGGGACCTCCTGTACATTCCGGGGATGAACATCCTCACCGGCGGAAGAACCGTACCCTTCAGGGTCATCACCACCTTCCCGGCAGGAATCGTTGTCATCAAGCAGGACACCGCAATCAATCTCAGGAAAGAACCGGACCCGGGGGATTTTGCAGGGATACGCTCCTACGAGGACATCGGGGGACTCAGGGCCGAGATAACAAAAGTAAGGGAACTCATAGAGTTTCCATTAAAACATCCGGAACTCTTCGATAGATTGGGGATATCCGCTCCAAGCGGGGTCCTTCTCTACGGTCCACCCGGAACCGGGAAGACCCTGATCGCCAAGGCCGTGGCAGTAGAATCCGGTGCGAACTTCATTTCAGTACAGGGTCCCGAGATCATGGATATGTATTACGGGCGGAGCGAGGCAAAGCTCAGGGAGAAATTCGAAAAGGCAAGAGAGGAGAAACCGAGCATAATCTTCATTGACGAGCTCGACTCCATCGCACCAAAGCGGGAGGAGGTTTCGGGAGAGGTGGAGCGCAGGGTAGTGGCCCAGCTTCTCACCCTCATGGACGGCCTCACACCAAGGGAAAGGTTAGTGGTCATTGCCGCCACCAACCGGGTGGACGCTGTTGACCCAGCGTTGAGAAGGCCGGGGAGGTTCGACAGGGAGATCGTGATCGGGGTGCCTGATAAGTTGGGTAGAAGGGAGATCCTTGAGATCCACACTCGACACATGCCAGGCAGGGATGAACTGGACCTGGATCACCTATCCGACCACACCCACGGTTTCGTGGGAGCGGACCTTGCGTCCCTGGCACAGGAGGCGGCCATGCGTGCCCTCAGGCGTTTCATCGAGAAAAACAGGATAGATCTCAATCGTTCCATACCCATAGAGCTGCTTCAGGAGATCAAGGTCACCATGGAGGACTTCGAGAGTTCCCTTCGAGAGATGGAACCCAGTGCATTGAGGGAGGTGCTCATCGATTTCCCGGATGTGAAATGGGACCAGGTCGGCGGGCTCGAGGAGGTCAAGAGGCGATTGAGGCAGGCGGTGGAATGGCCGGTGAAGTATCCGGAGTCCTTCAAGAACCTGGGGATCCGGTCCCCTCGGGGCATACTCCTCTACGGGCCCCCGGGAACGGGTAAGACCCTCATAGCCAGGGCCGTGGCAACGGAGGCGGGTACGAACTTCATCTCCATCAAGGGTCCCGAGGTGCTTTCAAAATGGGTGGGGACAAGCGAGAAGGCGATCAGGGATGTCTTCAAGAAGGCAAGACAGGCGGCCCCATGCATCATCTTTCTGGATGAGATAGATTCTATTGCCTCGGCACGATCCAACAGTATGGACGGGGCGCGCGTGGGGGAAAGAATGGTCAATCAGCTCCTCACCTCCATGGACGGATTGGAATCCAATGACGGGGTTGTTGTAATGGCTGCCACCAACCGCCCTGAACTCGTTGACCCTGCACTTCTCAGGGCTGGCAGGTTCGACAAGCTCCTTTATGTGGGACCCCCGGAGCTCAACGAGAGATTGGAGATCCTGAAGATACATACGAAGAACATGCCTCTGGCAAAGGATGTGAAACTTCAGGACATCGCAAGCCGGATCGAGGGATTCGTGGGTGCGGATATCGAGGCCCTGTGCCAGGAAGCCGGGATTACTGCCATGACCAAGGACTTCAAGGCCAAGAAGGTCTCTATGAGAGATTTCGAGGCAGCACTCAAAGAGGTTAGACCCTCGGTGACCCCCGAGGTCATGGAGTATTACGGAAGGTTGAGCAAGACACTGAAAGGGGACATCAGGAAGGTGAGGGAGCGGGAGTTCCAGGTATCCTATAGATAAGCCGACCAATTTCACAGAATCCTTTGCGAGCGTTGAGTCGCCGTGAGAGAAATTAGTGAAGAAGGCAAAATGTCAAAAGCATCCGCTCGGGGGGTGGGGTGTGGAGGGCATGAGGAAACAAGGTTTCCGAGTGCCGGATGAGTGCGAAGCACTCGTCAAGGCGTGATGCACGAAGTGCTGAGTGAATGAGAACTTGTTCGAGTTCCGGTTGAGGACGAAGTCCTCGACAAGGCCGTTTGGGCCAAAGGCCCGATAAGGCATGAGAGTTTCATATGACAATTTTGGTATATCTGAGGTTTTTGCCGAAGGCACACAACGAAGTGAGCCGTATATGCTGTGTTATCTGAAGTCGGGTCACAACATTTTAATCATTTCATTTTAACGAGTTCTTTCTGAAGAAGTTTACTGGCAAAGACACTATCAGGGATTCCCTGCTTCTGGGCTTTTTTGTGAAGCACTTCTGAAACCTCTTTGTCGATCTCCACTAAATAGTGCCTTTTTTGGATGTCAACTTCCATTTCTATCTCTTCAAGCACATCATCGTACTCTGTGCTATCATGAGTGTCCCAGAACTCGGC
>DAOVMN010000359.1 GCA_030630685.1 Thermoplasmata archaeon
AAGACGGCCACAACACATCCTACACTGTTTACACCGACAGGAACGGTTACTACGAAAAGGAGTTAGAGCACAGTGGAAACTACTCAGTGAAAGCCGAGAAAGACGGCTACAAATCCCAGACAAAACATGTCTATGTTGGGGAAGGGGAGGAGAAGCAGGTTGACTTCTACCTCGAGAAGGAGGGCGGAACCACCACCAAGATCTACGGTTATGTAAAAGAGAAAGATACCAAGGACCCGATAAACGACGCCAAGGTGACCATCAGCTACGAAAGGGAAAGTTACACCACCTACACCAACAGAAACGGCAGCTACGACCAGGAGGTGGAGGGCGACAGGAACTACTCAGTGAAAGCCGAGAAGGACGGCTACGAGTCCCAGACAGAACACGTTTACGTGGATAAGGGAGAAGAGGCCCGGGTCGATTTCTACCTCGATAAAGAGGGCGGCAACCAGACAACAATCTACGGGTATGTGAAGGACAAGGACACAGAGGACCCGATTAACGATGCAGAGGTGACGATCACGGGGCAGGAATGCAACTGCTCCTACACAGTTTACACGGACAGGGAAGGTTACTACGGGCAGGAAATCGATCTCGCTGGTAACTACACTGTAATCGCTGAGAAGGACGGCTACAAATCCCAGACAAAAGACGTTTATGTGAAGGATGGAGAGGAGAAGCGTGTGGACTTCTACCTCGAGAAAGAGGGCGGAAATAGAACCATTCTCAACGGGTACACGAAGAGGCAAGAAACCGGGAAACATATACCTGATGTCGAAGTCACTATTTCAAAGGGTAACTTCAGCAAGACACAGTATTCTGATGATAACGGCTGGTATGAATTCGAGCTCGATGAGGGTGGTGGGTACAAGATCCTTGCAAAAAAGGAAAACTACGATGATTATCTGATTAACATTTCCATCCGGGAAGGAGAAGAAGAGACCCATCACATCCGAATGGAGGGTGGAAAGAAAACCACACTCGATGGCTATGTGACAGATGCAGACACAGGAGAAGGGATCAACGATGTTTACATACTTATCTATACCACTGGTCATGATGACGGGATCGAGACATATTCAGGTGAGAATGGGTATTACTACTGGGAGCGTGATTACGGAGGAAACTGCACCCTTGTGGCAGAGAAAGATGGCTATGAGTATTACAAGGACAAGGACTCGATATATCTCGAAGAGGAAAAGAGTCATGTATACAACTTCACGATGACAAAGGAAGGCGGAAGGAAGGCCTGGATTACCGGGTACGTCAAGGACAAGGCTGCCAACGACCCCCTCAACGATGCAAAGATTAGGATCACAGGCCACGAGTGCAATTGTTCCTACACCGTCTACACCGATGGGAACGGCCACTATGAGCAGAAGATCGACCTTGCCGGAAACTATACCGTTCAAGCAGAGAAGGATGGTTACGAATCACAGACAAAGGATGTTTATGTGGGCGAAGGGGAGGAAAAAAGAGTTAATTTCTCCCTGGAAAAGGAAGGAGGTAAGGCGCTTCCCGACCTTGTAGTAGAACCCTTTTTATACCCCGAAACGATTCGCGAAGGCAGAACTGTACCTCTCATTGCTGACATCAAGAACATTGGAGAAGGGGACGCAGAAAATATCTCGGTATCATTCTACGACAATGCGGACGGGATGCTTACGGTTGTGGTGGATATCGGGACAGTGGAGATACCTAATCTACCCGCGGGCACGACCCACACGGTGGAAGTAGAGTGGGACACAACCGGCCAGCTCGGTGAGAACCTCCTCTGGGTGGAAGTGGACCCGGATAACGAGATCGAGGAGAGCAATGAGGAGAACAACGAGCTCCAACACGCTGTGACTGTGATTGCTGAGGGGGCAAAGGACCGATACGGAGTGGAAATTACCGCCAACACCTATTCCATCAATCTCCAGGGGAGAAACTACACCATCCTCACCCTATCAGTGAAGAACACCGGCGAGCTCAGGGACAGCTACACCCTTTCCATCACAGGGAACTATCAGGGCTGGACCGCAACACTTGACTCGCCTGAAATGATCACCCTCGACCCGGGTAAGGAGAATATTCTTGTTCTTACACTGATGGAGGACACATCGGCCAACGCAACCGGGAAAAAGATCACAGTGGTTATCACCGTAAGATCCGTGACCTATCCCGAGGTGCAGGATTCGGTAGCAGTCGAAGGTATTCTGCAGGAAAGTGATGATGACCCGATTCCAGACCTTACCGTTCCTTTGATAGCCGCGTCTGTCGGAGCAGGAGCTCTGGTGGCCTTCTTTCGTCGTCGCTACTGAGGTTGGGAGGGTCGCATTTTTCTCCCTTCTTTACCCGCTTTACACCCGGCTCAAGAGGGACAAGTTGCTTGAAAACTTCACGCGTGGGAGAATCTACGGGCATATCGAGTCCCATCCCGGGATACACTATTCCGAACTACTGCGTGACCTGAGTATAGGGAACGGCACCCTTGCCTATCATCTGAAGACCCTGGAAAGGGAGAGAATAATTCGATCAAGGAGAGAGGGGCAGATGAAACTTTTTTTCCCGAGGAACGGGCATGCTGTCCAGAAAACCCGGGACCCGTTGATTCGCAAGATAAAACAAAGAACCAGCAAAACCAGAAAGTCGATCATGGACCTTATTGCTACCACCCCTGGGCTAACGGAATCCGAGATTGCCCAGTGGCTGAGCCTGTCGAAGCAGACCGTCAACTACCACATCCGCGAGATGGAGCGGGAGAATAAAATCCGGGTTGAGCGGGAAGCCGGGAATGCCCGATGCTACCTCAATCCGGAAGGCAAAATGGGCGATGGCGGAAGGGTAAAGTGATAATGGCACATTTCAATTAGAATATCCCCAGGAGCCCCGATCCCCGCCCATTCGCCAGGTGGAGACCCCCGCGGGGTGCATTCCCATTTTATGGATAATTGAGAATCTCATTAACAACCGGGACTTTGTGAT
>DAOVMN010000126.1 GCA_030630685.1 Thermoplasmata archaeon
CCTTCCCCGGCAGCCCAACCTTCCTCTTCCTGCTTGAGCACAAAGAACCAGAACAGGCCGACCATCACGGCGATGGCACTGCCCAGCACACCTCCCACGATCACGATGGGGAAATCCTTTTCTTCGTCTGGGTCAGGGGGTTTACCACCGTTTCCATTTTCTATGACTGCGTTAACTATCACTTCAACTTTCACATTCTGATGGCCGTTGGGGGGGTCGTCATTATCGGGGGTGGTTACTGTAATTGTGAATTTAAAGGTACCTTCAGTATCATCATTGGATGTTATTGTGATGGCGGCTCTCTTTGGCTCTCCCATTTCCATGAATATTGGGTTTAGAGTTATTGGCTCTTCTGGATACAGGTCGGCGATTTTCCAGGTTACCGAGAAATTTGATTCTTCATAATCCACCTCAAGACCGACTTTTTCCTGGTAAATGTTTCCCTCATTGGTCAGCTCAACAGTAAAATCGGTCGTACTCCCAGCGGTGATGGTTTTCTTCTTAGCTTCATCCTCCTCGAAAACGCGGGAAATCGTAATCGAATTACACTCGGGCACATCAACTGTTACCTCGATCTCATTAACGAGTTCCTTGTCATCGGTATTGGTAACCTTGATCTTGAAGGAGTAAACATCCCCAACAGTGGAAGAATTTACATCGATCTTGATGGTATATTTATTCTTTCCGCCATCCCCCTTGCCCTTGACCACATCTTCATATTTCATCCCCTTGTCCCTTTTTCCTTTGAAGATATGGGGATAGATTTCCTTGTATCCTTCCTTGAAATGCTTTTCCCCTTTGGGTTGGGTAATCTCGATGGTGATGTTCTTGGAGTCCTCATCCGTATTCTCAACTGTCAGTTCGGGTTCGAATGTTATTGAAGTCGGACCTCCCGAAGTATCCACCTCGAAACTGGTCTCATCAAGCCTGGCCGTGACACAACCATCCCCTGCTGCCTCTGGGGCCAGAAGGAGAATGCTAAGCCCTGCCAGGAACAGCAGGCCAAGGAAGATGATCCCGTGAATCTTCAAGATGGTTTTCATAAAGCTTGCCTCTTTTTTTATCATTCTGACCCTTAGTCTTTTTAATTTTTATTATAATATTTTGGTTTTGTTTTTTGACAACATATTTAATTGTCCATCTCCACGATCATGGCAACTGCAATTCCTCCGCCGAGGCAAAGGGTGCAGAGTCCGCGGTGGGCCTTTCCCTGTTTCATGGCATAGAGAAGGGTGGTGAGCACCCTCGCACCGCTTGCCCCGATGGGGTGTCCGATCGCTACAGCCCCGCCATGGACATTGAAGCTGTCCTCTGGGATATCGAATTCCCTTTGAACCGCAACGGAGGCAGTGGCGAAGGCCTCGTTGTGCTCGAAGAACTCGATGTCGCCCATGGTCAGATCGGCCTTCTTCAGGAGTTCCTTGACAGTTGGGATGGGGGCGTACATGACGAGTTCGGGCTTTACACCCGCGGAATGATAGTGGGTAATCTTCGCCAATGGTGCAATGCCCTTCTTTTCAGCTATCTCCTCGGCCATCACCACAACGGCACTTGCCCCATCGCTTATCTGGGAGGCGTTCCCTGCGGTGACGATCCCGTCCTTCCTGAAAACAGGGCGAAGTCTCTGGAGTTTTTCCAGGCTGGTGTCCGGTCTAACGCCCTCATCATGCTCGAACATGATCGCCTCCTTTTTCCGCTTCACCTCGACAGGCAGGATCTCCTCCTTGAAGTTTCCCTCTTCATGTGCCTTGGCAGCAAGCTTGTTGCTCCTGAGTGCGAACTTGTCTGCATCCTCCCTTGTTATATCGCACATCTCGGCAATGATCTCTCCCGTGTTCCCCATGTGGAAGTCATTGTACTTATCCCAGAGTCCATCATAGACCATGGAATCCACCAATTCATTGCTGAAAAGGCGGTATCCGTAGCGTGCCTTCCTGAGAAGATAGGGGGCCTGGTTCATGTTCTCCATCCCACCGGCCACGATGATGTCCGCATCCCCCAATCTGATGGCCTGGGTCGCCAGCATGACGCTCTTCAATCCCGAACCGCACACCTTGTTGACCGTGTATGAAGGGATCTCCACTGGGAAGCCTGCGAATATCATGGCCTGTCGTGCGGGGTTCTGGCCTATGCCTGCCTGGACCACATTCCCCATGATACCCTCATCAAGCTCTTCAGGTGCTATTCCTGCCCTATTCACCGCTTCCTTCAGAACGAGTGCACCCAATTCCGGTGCGGAAACGTCCTTCAATGATCCGCCAAACTTCCCTACAGGGGTTCTTACTGCGCTGACTATCACAACTTCTCTCATGTGAAACACGTCCTGACGTTGTTGGGAGGTGATGATAATTCAATATAAAGTTTTGGTCAGGTTGAATCTGTAAAATCTTCGAGATACGTCCTCCATTTCAAAATCTTTTCATTGGATTTTTTCTATTCATATCTCTCTTATTTGAGATTGATGATTACCTGAAACGATGTTTCAAGAATTCCCGATAATGATTACCTGAAACGGTCTTTCAATAGTTCCCGATAGAAATGTTCTAACTTTTATCTCAATGGCAATGTCCCTGGAAGACATACTCTTGTTCTTATTACGAATTATGTACCGAATTTTCTTCCGATTGAGTTTCATTGACCCCGAAATTGTGGTAATAATTTCATTATGCCTCGAAGTGGGAAATACCTTCGGACCACGCAAAATCCGCCGGGGGAAACACTTATATATGGTAATGGATATATAGAGGGACTTAACACTGAACTACAGCACTCAAGCATAACCACACGCCACCTATACCGTGAGCAAACAGGCTCACGAGAACAGGTTTTGTTCAGTATTCGCTCAGAGAGGGGGAAACGGATGTACCTCAAAGAAATCTACATGAAGAACTTCAAATCCTTTGGCCACGAAAAAAGGGTTCCTTTTCGGCCAGGGGTAACAGCCATAACAGGTCCTAACGGCAGCGGAAAGTCCAATATCGGTGATGCTATCCTCTTTGTTTTAGGGCCCAAGAGCCCAAAGGCCATCAGGGCCGAAAGACTCCCCCACCTTATCTTCAATGGCGGCAAATCCGGTAAGCCCGCACAGGACTGCAGGGTCTCCCTCATCTTTGATAACAAGGACAGGATGCTCCCTGTGGATTCTGACGAGGTGGAGCTCACGCGCAGATTAAAGCTTTCCAGGAGCGACCCGAACAACTATTACAGCTATTTCTATATTAACGGGAGGCCCTCCCAGCTCAACGAGTTCGATAAGCTCCTTTCCCATGCCAGGATCTCGGCAAATGGCTACAATCTTGTTCAGCAGGGCGACATCAATCAGATCACCTCCATGAGCGCTGTGGAGAGAAGGAAGATCATGGATTCCATTGCAGGGATCTCGATCTTTGACAGGGATATCGGTAAGGCAAATAAGGACAAAGAAGAGACCCTCCTGAACCTTCAGAACATAGACCTGCTCCTCACCGAGATCGAGAATAGGCTCGCCCGCCTCAAGAGGGAAAGGGATAACGCGATAAAATATCAGGAGATAAAAAAAGAACTCGAATTCAACCAGGCCCGCCTCCTCAAACGAAGGCTCATGAATGTGGATGCGAAGATCGATGAAACAGCAGAGCACATCGAGAGGTACAAGCGCGAGATAGAGAACCTCAGGGAGAGCATACGAAAGAATATGGATGAAAAGCTCATTCTAAAGAAAAAGCTCGAGCAGATCGAGAATGACCTGATGGAACGCGGGGGGGAGGAGGCCGAACAACTGAGGCAGCAGATAGATGAGCTTATTATCAGCATCGCCAGGACCGAGGAGGCAATCAAGTATTCGGGCGAGGAAAGACAGAGGCTGCTTGATGCTCTCCATTCTTCAAGGCGCGAAATCCGGAGGATGGAGAAGGAGATCATAGGAATCGAAAAAGAGGGAAAGACCGCATCCGACGAACTGAGGGAAAGAAGGAATGCCCGGACTGCCCTGAACAGGGAGATCGAGGCCATCAGAAAGAGGATCACCACTACAAACAGCAAGTCCATGGACATTCAAAGGGAAATACTCCTCTTGAAGCGAAAATACGAGGAAAGGAACAGTCACCACCATGACGAGAAGCTCGAACTGGATAGACTCGTCGAGAAGAGGCGGATGAGATCGAATGAGATAGAGGGGCTCGAGGAATCGGTTGATGAGTTGGAGTTCGAGGTAAAGGATATCAACTGGCGTGTTGGGGACCTTAGGAGGCAATCTCAGACATCATCAAAGAATAAAAAGGAACTTGATCTGGAGCTCTACCAGAAGATAAACGAGGAGAAGAAGCTCGTAAAGGATATCCAGGATCTGGAACACAGGATCCGCACAGCTAACATGGAGTATTCCCGGAGAAAAGCGGAGACCGAGGCGGCAGAGAAGATGGAAAGCCGTTACAAAGGGGGCGTAAGCATCATCCTGGGAGCAAGGGATTCCGGGGAACTGAAGGGAGTGCTCGGAACGGTAGCCGAGCTGTCGAATGTGGAGGAAGGTTATAAGACCGCAATAAGCGTGGCGGCCGGTGGAAAACTTCAGGCAGTGATCGTTGAGGACGATTCTGTGGCAGCCAGGGGGATACAACTTTTGAAGCGAAGGAAGGCGGGAAGGGTTACTTTTCTCCCATTGAACAAGATGATCGCTCCAAGAACCAGAGGAAAGGCCCTCATGCTTCTGGGGAATCCCGGGATCGTGGGGCTGGCCACCGAGCTCATGGATTTTGATGAGCGCTATCGGAACGCCTTTGCCTATGTACTGAGGGACACCGTGATTGTGGAGGACATGAATACAGCCAGGGAATACATGGGTGGTGTCCGTTTAGTTACCTTAGAAGGCGAACTCATCGATCCGGGTGGAGCCATGACCGGTGGTACATTGAAACGGTCCAGGCTCAGTTTTGGGACCTCGAAAGGAGAGGTGGACCGACTCTTCGCAGAGCTTCAGCAGATGGAGGCGAGGCATGAGAATCTTTCTGCCAGATTGAGCCTTATGAGGGAGGAGATTGCCACCATCCAGAAGCAATTGGAGGGACACAAAAACGATCGCTCGGGGGAGATTGCAAGGCTTGAGACAGAAAGGAACAAATTCCATTCCAGATTGAGGGCCCAGAAAGCAACACTCGATGAAGCGACCAAGGAATTGGATCAGATGAACCTCCTCATCCAGGAGAAGACAGGGGAAGTGGAGGGCCTGGGCAAGGGGCTAAGGGACATAGAAGAAAAGGTCAAAGAGCTCAATGAAATCCTGCTGAGGGCCACGGACAGGAGCACAGCGGAGTCCCTCACCTCGCTTGAGAAGGAAAAGATGGAGAATGAGAGCATTATCCAGGGGCTGGAGGGAGTGGTCAAGGTTTCCGAACAGAAGATAGGGCTGCTCAGGGGAAGGATTGATGAGCTTCACAGGGAAATAAGCGGGAACAATAGGCTGATCAATGAAGGCAGGGAAAAGGAGAAGGGACTTAAAACCGAGCTTGCCGATCTAAGGGAAAAGAAGGAGGCCCTCATCAAGGTCCAGCTTTCCATGTTCAAGGAGGTGGAGGGGATCAGGAAAGAAAGGGATGAGGCCTACAACAGCATCAAGGATATCGAGAGGGAGATAGACCAGGGTAAAACAAAATTCAGCACCTTCAATGAGATGTTAGAGGACTCACAACTCAAACTAAGCGAACTCGAGGAGGTACTCACCACCCTGAGGGAGGAGTATGCCGTACAGGGTAAGGATGTGGATGAGACCGACCTGCCTCTGGAAGAAGAACTCAAGAAACTGGTCAAGGTACTGACCGATAATATGCGGCGCCTCGAGCCGGTGAACATGCTTGCGATCCGGGAATATGAATCCCTATCGGAGAAGAGGAAGGAGAAGAAGGAGAACAGGAGACGTCTTGTGGAGCAGAAGGAAGGGCTTGAAAAGGTTGTCCAGGTGCTCACCGAGAAGAAGAAGAGGGCCCTGGATGACATCTTCAGGGAGGTGAATAAGAACTTCAGGGAGATCTATGCAATCCTTTCAAACGGAGGGAGTGCCGAGCTCATTATCGAGAATCCGGAGAACCCGTTCGAGGGAGGACTCCTCATATCCGCCAGACCACGGGGAAAGAAGGTCCACTACCTCAACGCTCTTTCCGGGGGGGAGAAAAGCCTCACTGCAATCGCCTTCATCTTTGCCATCCAGAGGTACATGCCCTCTCCCTTCTACTATCTGGACGAAGTGGACATGTTCCTTGATGGTCCCAATGCAGGGAATGTTGCGGCTATGTTGAAAGCAAACTCACAATACGCACAGATCATTATCGTTTCCCTGAGAAAAGTAACCCTCATGAGCGCTGACAACCTCTATGGTGTCACCATGCACGGGAAAGGCCTTTCCGATATCATAACATTCATGAGCAAGGACAGTTTGAAGTATATTGCAGGAGACGACCTTAAGGATGATGAGATCGAAGCTAAGACTGCTCCACCAACCCCTCAACCGGTGACCCGGATAGTCTCCGAACCCGAAGCTGTCTTAACTCAAGAAATCATAGAAGAAGGA
>DAOVMN010000095.1 GCA_030630685.1 Thermoplasmata archaeon
CGGAAGAGGGGCTGCTCGAGGAGATCGCGTCCGATTTTGTCAGGTCCTATAGGCGTAGAAGCCCAATATCTGTCCAGTACTCCGGAATAAACCTCACCCGCCTTGATGAGATCTCCGAAAAGCTGAACAGCCTTCTGACAGAACTGGAAAGGGAGATCCCCTTCTACCTCGAGGAAGTGCTGGAGGCAAGGAACGCCACCGAGGAGTATGAAAAAAGTAATCATTACCACTATTTTGACATGCTGGATTTCGTGAGACAGGCCGCCTTGAAGATAGACAACCCGAGATACCTTTCTTTGGCCAGGGAACTCGATGAGGCAATCAGCGCTTCCATTGTGGCACACCATTCCTGGAACGTGCCGGACAATCATATCGACACAGTAAGGAACTCCACAGGTTTCACGATCTATTTCCCTGATCCCGCTGAGGGCAGCACCGATGTGCCGGCATTGGGCAGATACCTTAACACGAATTTCGCTGAAAAGACCCTTTGGGACGAATTCCTTGTGGAATTGTTCAGATACAATGACCCGGACTACCGCGAGAGCAAAGCACTTCATACCTCACTCGTTCCAGAAGCAGAGATCCTGGATGCAGACCTTGATGGTGATGAGGAGACCTTCCTCCTGAATTATACCCTCACCTCTGTGAAGGCTAATTCCACGGACAACCTCACCCTTGAGATGCTTGTCCTGAACGGGACCGGAGCGGAGGTAGGCTCTCAGATACTCATTCCCGCTGGCGAGGAGGGGAATTGGAGCTTCAGTATCGAGGAAATAGGCTATGATAACTACGAATTCCACGTCTTTGTGTGGGATGAGAACGAGACCCTTCAGGACTATCTGAGATATTCCCATGACTTCCAGAGATACGGCGTGACTTTCGAGGTATATGTTCGGGACGGGACAGGGAAGGAGGTGGAGCCCGGCACCATAGAACTGAGGCCAGGGGAGAATACCACCCTTTATCTTCGGGTGAACAACACAGGAAATTCAAGGAAATTCTTTCAACTTGCTGTTTCCTGGGTGCCGCTTAAGTACGATCTCGAGTTTGATACCACTCCATTTCCACTTGAGCCCGGGGAAATGAGGGTATTTCCCTTTAACATCACTGCCTTAGAGAGAGCGCATTCGGGTTCCGACGCCTTTCAGATCTCTGTAAGATGCGTGGAGAACGAGAGTGTAGAGAACGGCACCTATCTTACCGTGCGTGTGAGGGAGGAAAACGGGGATGGTGAGAATGATTACCTGTTTATTCTTCTGGTAGGCGCATTTAGCGTTGTGGGGGTCTTAATTGCGGCTTTTGGTGTTATGCTTCACAGGCGGCACAGGATGATGATGAAGATCTCTAATGAAACGCCACCTGAAGAAGGAGCCGATCTTGGCGAGATGGGGAAGAAGAATGAGCGGGATGGAATCGAGTATCCTTGATATCGGGAGCTGGGAGAATATTCTCAGACTTTACCGGCTGTGTGACAGTGATTTTGTTCTCCCGCTATCTGTAAGGGAGATCGGTGCGGAGGAGATGATGCAGGGGGTTTTCGAGGCAGGGGAATACCTCGGCGGGTTCCTGGACGGGATATTTGTTAGCTGCGGAGGCTACCGGACCTTTGGTAAAGAACAGGCCGAGGTCCACGGGATTGTTGTGCGTCCGGATTACCGCAAAAGGGGGCTCGGCAGGGAGATCACCGAGGCTGTTCTAAAGCGTGCAAAGGAGAAGGGGGTGAGGGAGATAGAGGTGAGCACCTGGGAAGGGAGCATAGGGCTGGACATGTTCTTTTCCGTGGGCTTTATCGAGGTAGAGCGCTTCCCTGACCCGGAGAAGAGACCGGCGGGGGTTCGGACGGTTAGGCTGGTGAAGGAGATGAGGAAATGAAAAGATTAGCGTCCCGTGGGACTACGTTGTAACGTAGCGAAACACTCATAACCCTGCGGGCCCCCATAAGAATGAAAATGAGGCATTTTCATACCAAACCAATAAGGAATAGAATTGGTAGGGAGGGATGCAGGGATTTTTCTTGTCCTCTGCCTGCATCGCTTTTACCGGTTATTCGGCATGGAAACACCTTTTTTATTTGCTGATCTGCAACAGAGTTTCGAACGGCCTGTTTTTGACCAAAAAGAATATAAAAAAGCAGCACCATAGAAAGGCCAACACATCTCAGGTGCTTGTGATGTCCAATAAGATTACTATGGCTGATACCAAAGGACGTGATCGAACTTGAAACTGAAATATATTGCAGGAATCCTCATCATGCTTGCCCTGATCCCCGCCCTTTACCAACCGGCTGAAGGGTATTATTGGGGAGAGGAAGAGCTGATGGTATATACCGCACGCACCATACCGACCATCGACGGACAGAGGAAACCGGGAGAATGGGGTGACGCGCCCGAACACGCCTGGACAGATAAGGATGGATATCCGATTACCGATGGCCCTGTGAACCTTACCCTTCGATTGAAGCACAACTCCACCCATCTGTTCCTCCTCGCGACAGTGAACGACAACGAAACCTCGACCGATCCATTCTATATGAACGATTCCCTGATATTACACAATCTTTATTCAGACGATCCACATTTTTGTAATATAATATTCTCCAACGGTACCACCACGGAAAATGGCTATTTTTTACGATCTGGCCCTGCTTATAATGGAATTAAGGAGATCAACGGCAGTGCCGGTGTAACATACATCCAGAGCCAGGGCTATACATTTGAGGTGGCCATGAGCCTGTCCTATCTCAACATAACCTCCAATAATACCACTTCTCTTGCGGTAGGATACTTTGATGGTATCGACGAGGATGAGATTAATAACTATTCAGGGGGCCGGCCTTTTTATTTTTATGAAGTTGTTTTTCTACATCTCACCCTGTCTTCTCATACCTACTCCCTCATCCCTTCCATCGAACTTTCCAACCCCGATCCTCATGAAGGAGAGAAGATACTGATCTATGCAGCACTTCAGAACACCGGCACATCCGGGCTCTCGAATGTGAGTGTGAACTTTTTTGACGGAAATATTCCCATTGGAAACCGAACCATATCCACCATCCCATCGGGTGCGAATGTGACCACCCTTCCCATCGAATGGACCGCAGGGCCTGGTGGGAACCACACCCTTAGGGTCATTTCCGAGGGTCAGGAGGCCAGTATTGAGATTTTGGTCATCCCGCTGGAGAGTATACCCGTCATCTCAGAACTCTATTTCTCGGCCAATCCCGTTCTTAAGGGTCAGGAGGTCGAGCTGAGGGTGAGAGTTTGCAATGAAGGAACCCTCGAAAGCTCAGAGATGACATTGGTATTCCAGGAGAATTCCATAAAGATTGATGAAATTTCCGTGGAATCTATTGGACCAGGGAATGAGCGGACTGCATTCCTCAACTGGAGATTCGAAGATGAAGGCAGCCATGAGATCAGGGTTATCCTTTATGAAGACGGAGTGGAAAAGGATTCCGTCAGCAGGGACATCTATGTGGTCTCCAGTAAATCAACCACCCCTTCCTTTCGGTCGGACATTGTGTCCTTAATTCTTATCACGGTTCTGGCAACATGCCTTGGAGCAATGCTCAGGAAATCTTAATCTGCTTTCATTTTAGGATCACCCCCCTTGGCCTAAAACCCGCAACAAAAACATCAACCGCCGATTTCCCCACCATAAATCTTTTATCAACCCCCCAAACGCCACGCCCATGTATTTTTTGGTGGCTCTGACCATCTACATAATTCTCATGCTCTCTGCCGGGATCTACGGTGCCAGAAAAGGAAAAGGACTATCCCATTTTTTTGTAGCGGACCGAAAGTTGGGATTGATCTCCACCTCCTCGACCACAGCCGCTACCACGATCGGGGGCTCTGCCACCATAGTCTCCGTGGCGATGGTCTACTCCTACGGCCTCACAGGCATCTGGATCGACCTTGCCGGAGGCCTCGGCCTCATTGTACTCGGGCTTTTCCTTGCAAGAAAGGTCCGTGCCCTTGGGGTCTATTCACTTCCCGAGCTGGTAGAGCATTTCTACAACAGAGAGGCCAGGGTTGCCGCTTCAGCCCTCGTTATCCTGGCGGAGATCGCATGGGTCGCACTCCTTATCCAGGCGCTCAGGTTCATCCTTACCGCCACCACAGACCTCAACCCCGAGCACGCCCTTCTCCTCTCCGCGATAATATTCGTGGCCTATACCGTGCTCGGGGGCCAGTGTGCCGTGGCGTACAGCGACGTTATCCAGCTTCTCATCATGATCATCGGGATCGTGTTCATCGCGGCCCCGCTCGCCCTCATGGAGGCAGGCGGTTGGGACGCCCTCACATCACACAGCTCGGATAAACTTTCCTTCCCGGTATCGGACGGGATGCCGTTGAAGGACGTGATCCCATTGTTCCTCCTGATGTTCCTTCCCCACGTGGTTGGCTCGGACATCTATTCCAAGGTACTCTCCGCCAGGGACCCTCAGACCGCGGGGAGGGCGATGCTCATTGCCGGGGGACTGAAGATCCTCTTTGGTGTGATGATGGTCATCATCGGGCTCTCTGCACTTGTCCTGTTCCCCGAGCTCGATGCACCTGCCATGGCGCTCCCGAAAATAATCGAGGATGTGCTCCCCTGGTGGGCCGCCGGAATTGTGCTCGTGGCCTTTGCCGGTGTGATGATGTCCTCCGCGGATTCCTGCCTGCTCACAGGAAGCACCACCTTCACCAACGACCTCTATCGTTTCGCAAAGAAGGGTGCCACAGAGAAGGAGATGGTGATCGTTGCCAGAGGCATGGTGGTCGTTTTAGGAGTCCTGAGCTATCTCATCGCGGTGCGGATCTCGGACATAATCGACACCCTGAGACTTGGTTACACCATCTTCGCCAGCAGCATTATTATTCCGGTAATACTGGGATTCTTCAAGGACAGGCTTAGGGTACCAAGCATGGGTGCAATAGCCGGGATGGTCGCAGGCGGAATCGTCTCCATTGTCTGGATGTACGGGGTGAAAGAATGGTATCCTTCGCTGTTCAATGACATCGATCCCATAATCGCGGGAATGACCGCCTGTGCGGGGGCATTGTTCATTACCACGGTTTGCCATAGGAGTTCTCTAAAAATACCAGACATCTGAATTACACGAACTAAGCGAAAGTGAGAGAGCCCTCCCCCGAAAAACATTTAACCGAGAAAGCGTTTCGATACACCATGGAGGAAAGCGGATGGAAGAATTCTTAATACTCTTACCAAAGCCTTGTTTTTTTCGTGGACTTGAGTTTGTGATCAGCCAGGAGGCTGGAGAGTGGGCAAACCCGTAAGCCTCCAATGAGTAGAGAAGACGAATGCCTTAACAGTTACAGGGGTGAGAACAATGGACGCATCGAGTATAGCTCCCAAGGGTATGAAAAGCCTGAAGGAAAAGAACCTGCAAAGGATTGCAAAGAAGAACGGCATCCAGGAGGAGATCATTGTGGATGTGGTGGATGAGGACATATCCAACGTGGACAGCATCGCAGAAAATGAGATGGAGGAATACAATAGGGAATACGAGGAGTTCCTGAAAAAAGGTAAGGCCTCGGTGCCCTTTTATCCCATCGACAAGGTGATGGTGGCCAATATCCAGGATTACCTGAAGTTCTCAAAGGACAATGCCCCCTCCGTGGTCTATTACTCGGATAACCTGAAGATCCCCCTCCTGACACTAAGGAAGGGCGGCAGGGTCAAACCCAACACGGATTCCACAGGGGTCTATTACATCATCGATGGAAAGGGTATCATGAAGATCGGTATGAAGAACTACACCATCTCGAAGGGTTCCCTTATCCATGTCCCGAAAGGGGTTGTCCATTCGATTGAAAGCGATGATACTCTCACCCTCATGGCGATCCATATTTCGTGAGATCCTGAAACTGGAAGATTAGATTGATCACCTCTCCTCCAGTTCCCGGGAGAGTTCATTCGCCATCTCCGCTACCTCGGCCGCCTCGAGCTCTTCCGGTCTCCTGTCGAGTATTTCTTGAGGAATCTTTGAAATGATTATTTTCCTGAATTCCTCCTTCTTCATCCCCGAGGCCCCGGGCAGGCCCATGAACCCGAGAAGTAAGGAGTTCTTGATCTTCCTGCGCCTGTGCATGAAGAGCACCTTAATGAGCTTGAAATAGAATCCCTTATCCCTGAGCTGGTAAGGAAAGGGGCGTTTCTCCATCCTGATTACAATGGAATCCACCTCCGGGATGGGATAGAATTCCGTTCTCGGCACCTGAAAGAGGCCCTCGATATCTGCATAATAGCCCGCCCTCAGGGTAAGAGCCCCTCTTGCCTTGGTACAGGGTTGAGCGATGAGGCGCATCCCGAACTCCCTCTGGTACATCAATACCCCAAGCCTGAAATCCAGTGATAGGAGCTTGAAGGTGAGGGGTGAGGATATGTGGTAGGGCAGGTTGGATACTACCTTGTCGAAGGGCGGAAGCTCCATCCTCAAAGCATCCCCCTGGATAATGGTAAGGTTGGTTATCCCCCTTCTCTTTGCCTCCTTTTTCAGGTATCCCACAAAAGCAGGCTCCACCTCGATTGCCACGACCTCTCCCGCATGTTCTGCGAGCGGGAACGTGAGAATCCCAGGGCCTGCACCGATCTCCAGCACGGTCTCCTTGCCGGTTAGGGAAGCGGCTTCCACGATATTTGCTACAATCTCGTCCGATGTGAGAAAATGCTGCCCTTTACGCTTCTCGGGCCGGATCCCAAGGTTTTTCAGGATACTAAGCACGTCCAGGGTTATCCCCCCCGTATGGTGAGGTCGGATTCCGAGAGGACAACATTCATGAAATCCTCTGCTGTGAGTGTCCGGATACCGGTGTGCTCGGTGATCCACTCTCCTTCTTTTTCCGGGGAATTTACCGCCATCTTGTAGCCGATGTGCGTAAGCAGGGCAAGCTCGGGTTCGATAGCCTCGATTATGTGGGCGGAATCCTCGGTGGCAAGATGATACGGAATCCTATGGTTCAGGGGACGGGTGTTGGAAAGAATGAGCACCCTCGCTCCTTTATAATATGGGATGATGTCCTCATGAAATGCGGTATCAGGGATGTAGGATATCTGCCCGTTCTTGGTAATGAGGTTGAATCCTACGGTTGTGGGGTCGGAATGAAGGCTTTTGCCAGCGGTGATTTCGAGGTCACCGAAATAGAATGAATCCCCGGGATGCACCACCTCGACTCTTTCGATGATGGACTGATGGTATCTCGATATGGTGGGGCCGATACTTCCTTCTCCTTTTATAACGCTCTTGGAGCCCGCAAAGAGACCTCTCTTCTGTGTACATCCACATGTCATCCCCTCCATCAGGATCTCGGCATCAGTATAATGGTCAGGGTGGGCATGGGAAACGAGTATGCCGTTCGTGGCCCTTGGGTTCAGTCCGGCCTCAAGCATCTTGACGAGTGCACCGGGTCCCGGGTCGATGTGGATGTTGAGGCTGTCGCGGATGTAGATGCCGCCTGTTGCCCTCTTCTGATAGATTGTGGCGAATCTTCCCCCTCCCGTTCCAAGAAAGGTGATGATCGTGGGCTCCTTCATTGCATGTGATTTCTGGTTTTGATTGTTATTTGTTTTGCAGTTGGGTGGGGTGGGTGATAGAATACATCAGGTAAGGGCTAAAGGAGAGGCAAAATTCTCTAAAAATTGGATATTTAATC
>DAOVMN010000159.1 GCA_030630685.1 Thermoplasmata archaeon
CAAACACCAAGGTTCCTGCAAGAAGGAAAACGAGTGCGAGTAGGATTTTGTTGATGTTCTTCATTGTAATCGCCTCATTAGTTTTGCATAATGATTTTCTATCTTTCTTCTTAAACTTATCTGTCACAATCCAATAAGGGTCAGCAAGAACCCTCTACATGATGAAACTTGAGGAATCTGAAATAAAAGAAAAAAGACAGCCTTTCAGGAGATGAACCCACTCTCAAAGAAACCTGTACACCGACTTCCCTAAATAGACCGCACTCCTGCCCAATTCCTCCTCGATCCTCAGGAGCTCGTTGTATTTTGCCATCCGCTCTCCGCGTGAAAGAGAGCCGGTTTTCACCTGTCCCGCATTTGTGCCCACTGCAAGATGGACGAGCGAGGTGTCCTGGGTTTCCCCCGAGCGATGTGAGATGACGGTACCGAATCCCGCTCTTTTTGCCGTTTCAATGGTCTCCAGGGTTTCTGAGAGTGTGCCGATCTGATTCAGTTTGATGAGGATGGCGTTCGCACTCCCCTCCTCGATCCCGCGGGAAAGACGCAGCTTGTTCGTCACGAAGATGTCATCCCCTACGATCTGGAGCCTGTTCCCCAGGGCCTCGGTCATCATGGCCCAGTGCCCCCAGTCCTCCTCTGCAAGCCCGTCCTCGATCGAGACGATGGGGAAATCCTCCACAAGGGAAGAATAGTATTCGATCATCTCCTCCCCAGTGAGCTGTTTTCCCTCGATGCGGTAGAAGCCGCTATCATAAAAAGAAGAAGAAGCCGGGTCCAGTGCGATGAAAACCTGTTCCCCCGCCTCGTAGCCCGCCCTGTCAATGGCCGTTATCAGTAATCCGAGGGCTGCCCGGTTGGAACTGAGATTTGGTGCGAAGCCTCCCTCGTCCCCCACTCCTGTAGAGAAGCCGCCTTTTTTCAGGAGCCCCTTGAGAGTGTGGAATATCTCCGCCCCTGCTCTCAGGGCCTCACGGTAGCAATCGAAGCC
Source organism: Thermoplasmata archaeon (assembly GCA_030630685.1). Taxonomy (GTDB): domain Archaea; phylum Thermoplasmatota; class DAOVMN01; order DAOVMN01; family DAOVMN01; genus DAOVMN01. Next base: position 989 of record DAOVMN010000159.1, read on the forward strand.
CGCGGGGACAATCATGAACTCCTGGATGTCCAGGTTGTTGTCCGCATGCTTTCCTCCGTTGAGGACGTTCATCATGGGCACCGGAATGGTCCTGGCTCCGGCACCACCGATATAGCGGTAGAAGGGGAGTTCGGAGTATTGGGCAGCGGCCTTGGCCGCCGCAAGCGATACTCCAAGAATCGCATTGGCCCCAAGCTTTCCCTTGTTCGGGGTGCCGTCGAGTTCGATGAGTGTGCGGTCCAGATTGAGCTGGTCAGCCGCATCCATCCCTTTGATGGCCGGGGCAATGATGTCGATCACATTGTTCACCGCCCTAATAACACCCCTGCCAAGGTATCTTTTTCCTCCATCCCTGAGCTCAACGGCCTCGAACTCACCTGTGGAGGCTCCGGAGGGCACCCCGGCAGATGCCGTGATCCCGCAATCCAGTGTGATGTCTACCTCAACGGTGGGATTTCCCCTGGAATCCAGGATCTCCCTTGCCTTGACCTCTCGAATGGAGGTAGCGGAATAGCCATCAGCCATAAACAGACCTCAAGAATCAGGTATGGAGAAACGCCTATACCTCTTCGATCTCGATGCAGTCTGTGGGGCAGGAGTCCTTGGCTTCCTCATTACAGCCGATCTCCTCGACCATCTCTTTAAGAGGGGTGGCAAGACCATCGTCTGCCATTTCCCAGTTGTCAGGGCAGACCGCAGCACAGACGCCGCAGCCAATGCACTCGTCTCTGTTTTGAGTAATCTTGTATGCCATTATTCTGCCTCCGTTTCATGTCCTGATCCGGCAGCCGGTTGGAAGAATATTTCCATTTTGAAATACGACCACTGGAATGGGCATGCCACTTAAGTTGTTATTTAAAAAAATAACGCATGTTTCGATGAAATTGACCTCACACTTCAAGATTCCAGATATCGTCGTTCAGGTAGTGAATTGTCTTTACAGCCTTTCCCTTGATCGATTCCACCATCTCGGGCCCGGAGATCAATGCCACACCAACCACTAAGGGGCGTCCATGGGTTATCTCCTTCACCCAGACCGCATCTCCTTCCTTGATCCCGGGGTCCGCATCGACGATGCCCGGGGACATCACATCCGCACCATTATACAGGAATGGCACTGCACCCTCGTCCACCACAACATACCGCTTGATGGGAGGGTGTTTCAATATCCCCTTGAGTGTGAGGAAGGGCTCTTTCTCCATTTCCATGGCCATGACCTTACCCTCGGCAATGTAGAAGGTCATCCCCTCCATCTCGGCACTGTCCAGGTTGTCGGTGCTTAGGATGATTCCAAGATTGGTCTGAAACTCGCGGTTGAGCGCGGAGATGTGCCTTTTCCTCATGCGATGGCGCTTCTTGAGGTGCCTTTTTCTCATGGTATGGGATTGGCTTTCCCATTAAAAGGTTTTGTTGCTGGGGGTTGTGTGGGGGAGTAGTAGTGACTATGTGGGACCTCAGGTGGACGATGGGCACATGGATTCTTAGCAGATGTGGCGGTCATTACAGATTAGAATATTAATGCTAGCAATATTTAATATTGATTTTTCTGGAAAACTTTTATTAGCACCTTGTGGACCGCAACATGTATAAGAAGAAGTGTATTGTTCGAACTATCGAGGAGATATAATGACCGATCTTCTGGAGGACCTCAACGACGAACAGAGAAAAGCAGTGGAACATATTGAAAAACCGTTATTAATCCTTGCTGGACCGGGAACCGGAAAAACGAGAGTAACCTGTAAAAAGTTAGCCTATCTGATTAAGGAAAAGGGTTTCCAGCTAGAAGAGATACTGGCTCTTACATTTTCTGATAAGGCTGCTCAGGAAATGCAGGAACGAGTGGAAGAACTCATACCGGAATGTGTAAAGGTAAAGATTTCCACATTTCATTCATTCTGTTATGATATTGTTCGGGAGAATTCTCTTGAACTGGGGATCAATGCTAGTGGAGAAGTGCTGACCGAGGAGTATCAACAGGCATTCCTTCTAAAACACCTTGATGAACTGGGCATTGAAACATTTAAAGTTCCGCCCCGGCCAATAGATCTCGCACGAACCTTTCAGGGGGCCATCGCAAGATTCAAACAGGAGAACATTACTATAAAGAGATTGGAGGGGTATCACAGAGAGAAAGAGGAGCAGGGGATCAGCGATGAAGAAACTCTCAAACTAAAGGATTTTGCAAGGGCATATCGGGCCTATGAGGAGTTCAAGAAAGAAAAGGGACTGATTGATTTTGGGGATATGCAGCTTTTCACTCTGCAATTATTTGAAGAAAGACCTGAGATATTGAAAAGATATCGAGAGAGAATACGGTACATCATTGTGGACGAATTCCAAGATACAGATTTTATCCAGTTGCAGATTTTATTTAAATTATCACCCGAAGGCAACATAACCATCGTTGGTGATGATGACCAATCCATCTACCGTTTCCGGGGTGCATATTTAACAAACATCCGGGAGTTCCGCTCTCACTATGAAGAAAGGGGAATTTTACCTGAACAGATAGTTCTCAAGACAAATTACCGCTGTACAGGAAATATCCAGAAGGTTGCAGGGAATCTTATCAAGAATAACCCGGAAAGGGCAGATAAAGAGATGGTAACAAAGAAAGATGAAGGTTCACCAGTGCACATCGTCCTCTATCATAATGACTGGGAGCAGGCAAAGGGAATAACAAAAACCATTCAGGATTTGCATGAAAAAGGAAGAGCATGGGAAGATAGTGCTGTCCTCGTACGAAGGCGAAAGGATGCCAGGCCTATCATAGAACAATTCGAAAAAGCAGGCATACCCTTTGAGATATTGGGGTCCAGACAATATTTCCGGGAACCGATCATCCGGGCGGTGGTGTCCTACCTGAAAATGTTATCTGACCCTGTCAGGAACCAACCGGCCCTCGGTCATATCCTCATGCGGCCCCTGCACGGCATCCTCCCCGGGGAGATCCCAAGGCTTTCCCGATATGCGAAGGATAAAAATATCAGCTTATGGGAGGCTTTAGGGAATCTCGATGATTTCGAAGGAGACGCAACACATTTCAGAAGATTTCGGAAGGAGATAGACACCCTTTTTGCAACAAAGGGAGCGCGTGGCCTTCTGGAACTGGTCAGAGCTCTGCTTTTCAGCAGGGCCTTCCTGAAGACCGAGATCGGACATGATAATAGGGAGAACATTAGACTCCTGAACCGGTTCCTGAAACTCACCACAGGGTTCCTAGAGATTTACCCGGACGCATCACTGGAGGAGTTTCTTACTCATCTTGACGCCTTGAGAGACCTTGGTTTAGAGGACGAATCAACTGAACCCGGTGTTGGTAAGGTCCATCTCATGACGGTACATGGTTCCAAAGGAAAAGAATTCCCTGTGGTGTTTATCCCCTGCCTCAACCAGAATAAGTTCCCGAGCAGGTATCGGCAGTACAAGATCGAGATCCCCAATGAACTGGCAGATGGGCTTACTCCCGTGGGAAGCCCTGATGATTTGCATGAGCAAGAGGAGCGGCGACTTCTTTATGTGGCCATCACCAGAGGAAAGGATGAGGCATTTCTGAGCTATTGCAAGAGATACGGAAACAACAAGAAAGACACACCTCTATCAATTTATCTAACCGAGATTTTCGATTCGAATGAGAGCTATGAGTTGAAAGAGATCGCTGAAACAGGAGAAGAGCTGGAGGAGCGTTCAAGCTCTGAAGAGGATGCAATCTTCCATCGGATCATTACAGGGGTCCAAAGAGGAGAATGGCAGGATGCCATAGATGGGATAACTGCCATGGCCATGACTGAAGAAGCTGATGTTTCATCACTTTGGATTCCTGTGAATATGAGCCTGCAGGAGTATGAAGAAGGACTAAATTTGCTTCATCATCTTCCAGAGAAAGAGCATCTCGAGGATGTCGTGTATTCACCGAGCAGATTGAAGATGTACGAGGATTGTCCAAAGAAGTACTGGTATAACTATGTGCTTAAAATTCCTGGAGAAATGAAGCCTTATTTTGCGTTGGGAGGCAATGTCCACAAGGTGATTGAACTCATCACCAAGAGGCTAAAGGACGGGCAGGACGTTTCCAATGAGGAGGCTTTGGCAATCCTTGATAGTGTATGGAAACCCTCGGATTATGAATCCGCGATCAAAGAACAACAGGATAGGAAAGATGCCGAGGAAATGATCAGGCAATTCCTTATCCACCAGACTGGGAAGGACAGCAAGATAGTAGATGTGGAAGGATGGATAGAACTTGACATCGAAGGTCGAAAGATGAGAGGCAAGGTGGATCGCATCGACGATGTTGGAGAATCCCTGAAAGTGATAGACTACAAGAGCAGTAAACAGCAGACCTCACGGCCTCAGCTCAAAAAGGATTTCCAGATGGCACTCTACTGGCTCGGGGTTGAGAGGGCTTATGATAAACCGGTGAGTCAGGTTGGACATTGGTACCTGCGGATGGATAGGGAGTGGATGGTGGAGATCACCCCGGAGGAGCTGGAGGAGGTGAAACAGCGGGCGCTGAGGGTTATTGAGGAGATCGAAAAAGGGGAGTTCGGGGCGACTCCGGGGTATCAGGTGTGTCGGTATTGTGATTATGGGGACCTGTGTGATGAGAAGGGGAAAGAGCGGTGGAAGGGTGGTTAGATGGACGAAAGAACGATAGAACCCGGAGCAACACAAATGATTAAGGAGATGGATTTGGATGCATGGCAATGAAGGTAGTACCAATTAGTATGAAGTTGTTTACTTTAGTGGATATATCTGAACCAACATTTCGCACCCCCATCACCCATAATCCCCGAGCCTTCCCTCCTTCCCCATTTCTCACTTCCAACCAGTTTATGGCACAACATTTTA
>DAOVMN010000505.1 GCA_030630685.1 Thermoplasmata archaeon
AAACTTCAGTTCCTTATTCGCTATGTCTCTGAGTCCCTTATTCGCTAACCTGTAACATAGTCCCCATCCTCATCTGCAATCAGTGCCACAAACCTTTTGTATTGCGACCAACGAGCCTTCTCCATGACCGAGGCCACAGCCAGGGCACGGTATGATTTCAAGAGAAAACTGGAGGAACTCCGCACACTGAAGGGAAGGGGCACGGAACTGATCTCCCTTTACCTCCCTCCGAACCGGCAGATATTCGATGCCGCCTCTTACCTGAGGAACGAGCTTTCCCAATCCTCCAATATCAAGTCCAAGGGTACCCGAAAGAATGTCACCTCTGCAATCGAGTCCATCCTCTCCAGACTCAAATCCTACAGGAAACCGCCGGAGAACGGGGTGGTGTTCTTTGTGGGCCATGTTCCAAAGGGAGGTGATCAGACCACCATGGTCTCACATGTGCTCGAACCCCCGGAACCCATATCCACCTACCTTTACCGCTGTGATTCCCAGTTCTTCCTTGAACCCTTGGAGGCCATGCTGGAGACGAAAGAGAGGTACGGCCTTATCGTGGTGGACAGGAGCGAGGCCACGGTCGGGATGCTCATCGGTTCAAGGATCGAGACCATCAAGAACCTCCCCTCGAGGGTGCCGAGCAAGCACGGCAGAGGTGGGCAGTCCCAGCGGCGGTTCGAGCGCCTCATCGAGGAGGCGGCCCATGAATTCTTCAAGAAGGTCGGGGGTATCGCCACCGACGCCTTCCTCGAGCAGGATCTCAAGGGCATCCTTGTAGGCGGACCTGGAGCAACCAAGGACTTCTTCGTGGAAAAGGATTACCTTCATCACGAGTTGAAGAAGAGGCTTCTCGATACCTTTGACACGGGTTACACCAATGAGAACGGCCTCAAGGAGCTTGTCGAGAACGCTGCCCATGCCCTGAGCCACCTCGAACTCACGCATGAGAAAGAAGTGATGCGAAGGTTCATGAAGGAGGTTATCAAGGACAAAAAAAGCCTGGCATCCTACGGGGAGGCGGAGGTGAGAGGCATGCTTGAGCAGGGGGCGGTGGATGTCCTCATCATCTCCGAAGGACTCAGGAAATACCGGGTATCCGTCGTATGTGAATCCTGCGGCGATTCAAGGACCTATACTTCCAATCAAAAAGAGCAGAACATCACAGCCTGCACCAATTGCGGGAGCCCGAGGATGAAAGTGGACGTGGTGGATGTGGTGGACGAGCTCTCGGATATCGCGGAATCCCTGGGAACCTCGGTGGAGATCATCTCGGAGGATTCGGATGAAGGGATGACACTCATGACCGCCTTTGGTGGGACAGCCGCCATTTTAAGGTACAGCCTGAACCGATGAGAAAGCGGGAGGAGCACGTTGAAAAGACAGAGATCGCCGGTGCTGCGTTTGTCCTGAGTTTCATTGGAATGCAGGATAAAGCCGATGAACTGACGGGGACAATG
>DAOVMN010000430.1 GCA_030630685.1 Thermoplasmata archaeon
CATCCTCCGCCCCTACCTGTCCCTCCGACTCTACCAATCCCCTCAGCCATTCCAGCACTTCCTCTTCCCCCTCCTCCGTAGTACAAGACACCTGAAAATTACCCGTCTCCCGTTTTTTTAGGTCACACTTGTTCTCCACCACCAGGCTTGGTACACCCACGAGCTCTTCCTCGAGATGGCGGAGAAGGGACTCCTGGGTGCCCATGGGCATGCCGCTGGTTTCCGAGGGGTCGAGGATGAATATCACTGCAGAGGAAAGGTTCTTGATGGCCGAGGAGGCCTTGCGCTCGATGGGATTCCTTTCCTCCTCCGCGCGATCCAGCAGCCCTGGGGTATCCACAAGCACCACCCTTCTCCTGTTCAGCTCGAGGTGCCCGAGGAATATCCCCTGCGTGGTAAAGGGATATGAGGCTATCCTGGAGTTGCCTGAGGAGATCATGTTGATCAAGGAGGACTTCCCCACATTGGGCGCACCAGCCACCACAACCACTAAGGCGTCCTCCTGAATATCGGGCATCCTTTTTATCTCCTCCCGTGCCTTGCCAAGGAACCTCAGGTGCTTGTCGATCTGTCCGATAACCGAGGATACCCGCCCGAAGAAGGCCGACTTCAGCCTTTCCATCTCCTCTTTTGATCCGGCTCTTTTCAATTGTTTGACGTGAAGGGACTCCAGTTCCCTAGTCTTCTTCACTGCCCAGTTCAGGCTTCCAAGGGCCTTCTTCATCCCGTCCACGCCAAAGGTCAGATCGAAGAGGTCATAGTAGAAGTTCCCGATCCCCTCCTTGGCCCGTTCGCCCTGGGAAACCTCGAACAGGTTCACGCTGGGAAACCTTCGGATGTAGATCGAGAGCTTATGCTGGATAACGCTCGAGGCCGCACCGATCCTGGAGAGATAAATGCCCCTCGGACTCTTCCTCTCCCGTGGTTTGGCCGGCTTGATCTTGGAGGAGGCACGAAAGGCCTTGTCAAGGATCTCATCCGAGGTTAGTACTGTGGGGATATTCCATTTCATCCATTCTCCTCCGGGTTCGCTGGTCTTTCTTTCCCCGGGACGGGTGGGGGGGCCTGGGGGTAATGGGGAGGAAGGGGAACGGTTATGGAGAGGAAGGCCGATCCGAATCCCCAGGCAAGGATGATCCCAAGGAAGAATCCAGTGATCAGGCGCATGGCATTGGTGCTTTCGTAGCTGGTGAGAAGCTGGTAGAACCCATCCGATCCCGCAGGCAGAAGGAAGGGAAGTGCAACAATCGCAGAGGCGATCGGGGGGGGAAAGTGCTTGAGAAGGGATCTACGGATCCTGTTTGGGACCAGGCTGAGGAAGGTCAGGAACATGAAGGGGGTGCGTATGACAAAGAACAGGAAAAGGACCCCTAAAACCGCACCGAAGGACATCCCCGTATCCCTGGCGCAAACCGGAAGCTGGTTGTCATGAAAATAAAGCGAGCGGCTGGATATCTGATGACAGTTCAGGTCACCGAAAAGATATATCGCCGCAGCATAGGGGTTGTACTTGGCCATTTCCCACCATTTATCCCCATAATCCACCCAGTTGGCATTCGCATCAAGGTCCTCCACTGTATGGGGTGCCAGGCTTAGGGGGACAAGGAAGAGGGATATTGTCCAGAAGACCGTAATGTAAAGAATGTACCTGACTATCCTGTGGTTGTGAAAACGCCTTTTCAGGCGTTCTTTCAATGGGAGGGACATTCTAACTTTCTCCTCTCAGGCTCTTGAGATGCATTCGATATTCCTCAGCCTTTTTTCCTTTCCCTAAATGATCGAGGACACGGATGATCCCCTCGAGGGCGGGTTCGTTATTCCCCATTTTCAGGGACATCTCATAGAAACGGAGTGCTAACCTGTTCTTGCCCATCTCTAAATAAAGCCTTCCTTTTTCCGCCCAGGCCAACGGATCCTCCGGGTCCAGTCCGATGATCTCCTCATAGCACTCCAGGGCCTTCTCCTTCTCATCGATCTTCTCGCGGCTCATTGCAAGGTTGTACCAGTTGGGGATATTGGAATCATCATAGAGGCAGGCCTTCTCAAAAGCCCCCTTTGCCTCGGAATATCTCTTCATCTCCATGAGGGCGCAGCCTTTAATGCTCCAGGCTTCGGCAATGGATTCCTTTTTCTCGATGACTTTGTCGGCAAGTTTTAGCGCTTTCTTTAGTTTGCCCATCTCAAGATGGGCCCGGGCAAGTTTGACACTGCTCATGGGATTGTCCTTGTCCATCTCTCCTGTCTTCTCGAAACAGGGAGATGCCTCTTCAGGCCTTCCCATTTCCAGGAGGGCCTCTCCTCTCATGAGCCAACCCTCCACGCTCTCTGGGTTTGCCTCCACACATGAATCAAGCAGTTTGAGGGCTTCCTCTTCTTTTCCCTTGTTAAGGAATATTCGTGCTTTC
>DAOVMN010000268.1 GCA_030630685.1 Thermoplasmata archaeon
AGGGGCCAGATTCATCGCCCCACCAGTTGTTGATGGCGTTAATTGTGTAACCGCCGTTGTCAGTGGCGTTGATGCCGTATTCTGTGTTGTTGAAGATGCAGTTGTAATGGGCTGAGTTGTATCGAGAAGCCTCTTCTAAATAGATTCCAATTTTGTTTCCTGAAATTTTATTATTTGAGAGCATGATGTTGTCGGAGTACCAGCCAAGGTAGATGCCGTCGTCGTTGTTCGCCGAGCATGTGTTGTTCGTGATTGTGCAGTCGTGGGAGTTCGTGAGGTAGATGCCGTATTTGTTGTTGTTCGAGCATGTGTTATTATCGAGTGTGCAGTCGCTGGAGGAGTGGAGGCGGATGCCGTAGTCGTTGTTCGCTGAGCATGTGTTGTTCGTGATTGTGCATTCGCTACAGGAATAGAGGAAGATACCAACATTGTTGTTTTCGCATGTGTTGTTCTCGATTGTGCAGTTGCTGGCAGGATAGAGATGGATGCCGAAGTTGTTTGCTGAGCATGTGTTGTTCTCGATTGTGCAGGTGTTGGAGTCCCAGATGAAAATGCCATAGTAGTTGTTTTCGCAAGTGTTGTTGGTGATTGTGCAGTTGCTGGAGAAATCGAGGCGGATGCCGTCGCTGTTCGCCGAGCATGTGTTGTTCGTTATTGTGCATTCGCTACAGGAATAGAGGAAGATACCGGCATTGTCGTTCGAGGAGCAAGTGTTGTTATCGAGTGTGATATTAGAAGAGTATCCAACCAATATCCCAACCGAGCCATTGCTGCAGTTCTGGTTCTCCACATTTATCCAGGTACAGTTTGCCAGGATAACCTGCCCTGCTCCGTAGGGAACAGTAAAACCAGTATCGTTTTTGTAGTAATACACGGGCTTCCCATTAACCGTGTTTGTTGTGCCAATACTATGTGAGTTCCAGTTTTCAAAACTGCCGTAAATGTAAATGCTGTTTTTATTCATAGTGCTGTTGGTGATTGTGCAGTTGCTGGATGAGTAGAGGTAGAGGCCATCCCGGTTGTTCGAGCATGAGTTGTTTTCGAGTGAGCAGTTGCTGGAGAAGATGAGGTAGATGCCTTGGTCTTTGTTCGAGTTGCATGTGTTGTTCTCAAGTATACAGTTGCTGGAAGAGAATAGATAGATACCATAGCCTTTGTTCGAGTTGCATTTGTTGTTCGTGATTGTGCATCTGCTGGAGTCCCGGAGGCGGATGCCGTAGTCGTTGTTCGAGCAATAATTCTCAAAAATATGGTTGTGGTATGATTCAACCCTTATTCCTGAATCCGACCAATATAAGCCGCTTCCAGTAACATGGAATCCACTCATGTTCACCCAGTCAGCCTTAATATACACTACATCACCGCTCCCACCGCCATCAATGATAGTCTCCTCACTTCCATTTCCTACCAGATTAATGCTATTATTCACCACCACGTTCTCCATGTAGCGTCCTTCATACACCCTGATGGTGTCCCCCTCCGTGGCGTTGTCGATGGCGTCCTGAATCTTATTGAACGGTTTTTCCTTTGAACCGTCTCCACCGTCCTCTGCATCATCGTCCACATACCAGCTTGCTCCGCTGTTTTCTTCCTTTCCGAGCCAGGGGTCAAATTTAACATAATCCGTAATGTTGTTGCCTTTACCACCTGGATTTTTTGAGGGATGGTAGGGACCTGAGGAGTCCCCCCACCAGTTTAAGGTGGCGTTTATCGTGTAACCGTCGTTGTCCGAGGCGTTTATGCCGTAATTCCGGTTACCGGAGATTATGTTGTAATGTGCGGTATTATCACTACTGGAGTGTTCGAGGCGAATGCCGTAGTCGTTGTTCGAGCAGGAGTTGTTCGTGATTGAACAATTGTCGGAGGAGTCGAGGCGTAAGCCATATCTGATGTTGATAGAGCAGATATTATTAGTGATTGAGTTGCCGGAAGAGGAGTAGATGTAAATGCCTTCGTGATTCTTCGAGCAGGAGTTGTTCTCAAGTGTGCAGTTGCTGGAGGAGGAGAGCCAAATGCCGTGGTCGTTGTTCGAGTTGCAGGAGTTGTTTGAGATTGAGTTGCCGGAAGAGGAGTAGAGGTGGATGCCGTCGTAGGTATTCGAGTTGCAGGAGTTGTTCGAGATTGAGTTGCTGTCTGAGCCAAGGAGGAAGATGCCGTAGTAGTTGTTCGAGTTGCAGGAGTTGTTCTCAAGTGTGCAGTTGCTGGAAGAGGAGGCGAGGCGAATGCCGTGGTGGTTGTTGTTCGAGCAGTTGTTGTTCGAGATTGAGTTGCTGGAAGAGTGGTAGAGGTGGATACCGTAGTAGTTATTTGAAACTTCATTCTCAAAGATGCGATTGTGGTCAGATTTTACCTTTATGCCTGCGTGTGAATTCCCAGAACCCGTAACCTCAAACCCGCTCAAGTTCACCTTGTCTACGGTAATCCTCACCACATCCCCGCTTCCTCCCCCATCAATCGTGGTGTTTGCCGACCCATTCCCAACCAGGCTTACAGACTTGTCTACCACCACATTCTCGTAATAGACTCCCTCGTAAACGCGGATTATGTTCCCATCCTCCGCCGCATCGACCGCATCCTGAATCTTGGTGTAGTTTGCCCCACCGTCATCGTCCACCGTGATGGTACGGGCCTCTGCATTCCCCCCCAACAAGAGGAGGAGCACCAGGATTCCAAGGGCGGCAGCCCCCAGAAACCCAAGGGCCGCCATCCATCGTTTGGAACCGGAATCCTTTTTCCCTACTAAGGCCAAACTAATCATTGATACGAAAATAACACAAGAGGTATAAATAAAGATTGGATAATCTCCTTGCGAGCCAACGGTAGAAAAGGTTAAAAGTAATCGATATAAATCCATTGTTAATCAAAACCCGATTACTGGAATCATCGGAAACCTTCCTACGGAGGAAATTCATGGGACTGTTCAAGAAATCAAAGAAACCCGAAACAGAAGAAAACCCCGAATGGGCAGAGCTCAGGCGGTTCAGGGAGGAGCAAAAAGAGCACGTGCTAGAAGGTGAAGAGGCCTCCCCCGAACCCGTTGTATCCCCATCCGCTGTACCCCCGCCTGCCGTACCCCCACCCGAGGCATCCCCGGAGGAAGCCCCAGCCGCCCCGGAGTTCCGATGCAAGAAATGCGGTTCCAAGTTCAAGGAAAGCTGGAACAGGTGCCCGAAATGTGGTGGGGAGATTGTGCCCCTTCATCCGGACAGGCCGGGGCAGATTGAAAGATTGTACCCAAGCAGGCCGGGAGGGGTACATAGGGCGAAGGCTCCGGTTGAAAAGGTACCTAAGAGGGGCGCTCGACCTCCCGGGGGTCGTGTTAAAACCGTGAAGAAGGTGAGAAAGGTAGCATCCCCCGGAGCAGGGAAAAACAGGGAAAAAGAGAAGATTCGTGATCTCGAAAAAGACTCGATGATCGACAGTATGTTCGAGCCTGATCCGCTTCTTGACCTGATAACCGGGGAAAGCAAGGCCCCACATAAGAGGGGCTCATGGAGGGATGTGAATCCTTTGGTGGAGGATTTTCCAGGATCTCACCATGCTCCACCCGAGGTGAGGGATATGCTTGATGAATTGGTGGAAACAGATACGAGCATAAAAAAAAGCAGGATCGGTCAGGTCTGTCCAAAGTGCGGCTGTGCCCCCCCTTCGGGGGACTGGGATTTCTGTATGAAATGCGGGACACGACTCAAAAAATAGTAAGAAAGATCCTATGGGGATCGCCTCAGGGATTCTGCGATACTTTTTGCCACTTCGCCGGGTTTATTCGAGTTATAGATCGCCCTGCCAACGATGATGTAGTCCGCTCCGCTTTTTAGTGCGGTTTTTCCATCCCCTCCCTGTGCGCCAATACCCGGTGAAAGGATCACCGCGTCTTCCCCTA
>DAOVMN010000236.1 GCA_030630685.1 Thermoplasmata archaeon
CCGCCGGTGGAGGTGTCGCGGAGTACTCAGACAGCAATATAAACTCTGGCCTGATATCGGGGAGTTTCAACGAGCTTAAAGCCGATGGCGAGTCGGTCACTTCGGAAACGGGAGGATGGGATGTCGTGCTGATGGCTGATACCGCGTACACAACATCAAACCGTGACTACAAATGGTCGCAGCATTTGGTAAATCCCATTTCGTGGCTGGGCTATATCTGGGGTGAGGAACATAACTCCTATCTATGCAAGTATGATGAATGGCCGAATACAACCGTGCAGATCGAGGAATACTGGGGTAGTCACTGTTACACAAAAAAAGGGGACTGGTACGGCAGACGGTTCGACAGGGTCTTTCCACTACCGGACGAAACCTGCATCGTTTCCTGTTCAACACCATACCATCCCGGTGAACCAAAATACATGCAGCTAATGGATGGGGATTTCAACGTTCTCAGGGATCTTTCATTCAACCAGCATATTATCGGGTTCGCTTATGATGAAGAACATGAGCAGATCTATATGACAACCTACAGGAATTATTCAACGGCGGTATTGTACTGCATGAGTTCCGCCCTTGAACCCAAATGGGACACCACCACTCTCTGGCATAGATTCAACGATGATCTTCCGGTTATCGACGATGAGGGGGGAATTTGGGGACAATACGAGGGCATTTTAAAGCGGGTAACTCCCGATGGGGACTGGAACGAGATCAGCGGCGCATTCTATGCACGTCCCGCGTTACTCAATGACGGGTCTATCGCAATAATCGGCGACTCGGATATCAAGCTGCTCGATACCCAGTTGAACCAGACAGACGGGATTCCGCTGCCGACCGGATTCAACACCGGGAAGTTTTACAAGCATCCCCCGCTGGTTGACGAATCAGATAATATTGCTCTCATCATGGGGAAGCATCTACACATCATCGATAAGCACGGTAACGAATTGGCCCACTATGAATTCGAAGACGATATCCGCAATATCCGCCTCGGCCCGGAGCACCTGTTCGTGGCGTTGGATTATGCGATTTACAGGTTTCCTTTGTGATGCATCACTCAGCTAAAATAACGGCAATATGGAAGAACATCGGGTTCGCAGTAATACCGTTACTCCTGATGGTCACTTGCATATTCGCATCTCTGAGTTACCCAGGCACCAGGGCTTCACAGATCAGAAAAATAAACGAGCACGAAAATAGCTCGCTTGGTGGCGGGCATCCTGTTGATGGCGTCAATTACAGAAGGAATAACCGCTCCCCATATTTACTTCCCCTAACCCTTGCTCTTAGTGAACATGTAATAATATTTGAAGAGGAGTTTAACGGGTCAAAGGAAATAAATGATTTCATGCTTAACCGTCAAGAGGATCTCTTCATAGGATATATGGACTCATATGGGCAGACAGTCCTTGATGGGTACTCAGGTAATACTGAACACAAGTTAACCTTGCTTTCCTTTGGTGGTACGGTAAAGGAAGGACACCCTGGTGGAAAAGATATTCTTCTAACCGCAAACAGTATCTACACTACATCATTATCTCGAAGCGAAAATACACTAAATGCCGGTTTTTATCACAGTAACAAAAGCCAATGGACATATAAGATAATCCGGTACGAACGCTGGCCCAATATTTATTCGGAGATGAAGAGGCATGGATACAAGAGCGATTCATATCATCAAGGGCACATCGGGTTCAGACCACCAGCCGTGGATGAAGGCGATAATAAAAAATGGCGGAATGCCCGGATATTCCCCCTACCCGACGGTCACCTGCTGGTATCAGTGACAACTGACAAATACTCCGCCAGAGTAATAAAATTGAGCAATGACCTGAAAGAAACTGCTACAGAATGCCTTTTGAAGTTTCCAGTCAGGGGTTTCACACTTAATGAGCAAAACGGAAAGGTTTATGTCCTCACTTCGATCGGCAACGAAATCAGTAGTGAAGGTTGCCTATACTGTCTCAACCAGGACCTGGACATTGAATGGAGTACTCAAGATTCATGGGGCAGTTTTGGATTAAGCGCTCCGGTGGTTGATAACAAGGCTGGTATCCTCGGTTGCTCCCACGGGGCAATCAGGCATATCAATTCGAACGGCTCGAATGCCATAGAAAAAATCTGTGGCGCGCAGACGCAACCTGCGATCCTCAACGACGGGACAATCGCGGTTATCTGCGACTCTCAAATCAAGTTTTTCAATACAAACCTTAGATTGCTTCGTGAAGCGGAATTGCCAGGCGGCCCAGGTTCCGGTGTAAATTATAATGAGCCCCCTCTTGTTGATGCCCATGATAATATGGCGATATTCACAGGCCAGAATTTATATGTAATTAACAGGGACGGCAACACCCTGACCAAACGCTCATTTGATGGTGACATCCGTAAAATCCGTCTCGGACCGGAGCACCTGTTCGTGGCGCTGGATTATGCGATATACAGGTTTCCTAATTGATAAAAGGGAAATTTGGTGTATAGTAAATTAAGGATCAGAAAGACCATAGAGGAGGTAATGAAATGAGTGTAAGGACACTGCTGATTTCTCCTCTGATTCTCGTATTCCTATTGTGTAGTTGTGGTAATGGTGTGATAACAGCACCGCCGGCAGGCGTAGAGGGAAAGGCCGGCCTTAATACTTATCTCGGTGGCGGTCACCCGATTGAAGGCATTAATTATGCCCGGAATAACCGTTCGACTTATTATCTACCAAAAGTATTTGAATACTGGGATGTGCACCATTTCGACGAAAAGCTTGATCCATGGGTTGATGTGGAATTACATGAAATGCTTGTTGATAAGGATGAAAGGCTTTATTTAAGCCGCTTCTATGATGGGTCAAACCAGGGGCTCAACGGAGGGGAAATCAAACGGAAGTATATGCTCTTCTCGTTTGATTTTGGAGAGACTCCGGTTGAGAGATACGAGAATGGCTATTTTATGACACTGTATGCCGAGGGTATTTACACCATCAACAAGTATTACGATACTGGGTGGCAGAGATTTGGTGATTTTTCCTCATATTACGAGACATACAGGTCAAATTTGTGCGAGATTTCACAATGGCCGCAGGTTGCGAACGAGATATCAGCCGAATGGAGTTATTACTCCTGGTACAATTCCTATTGGGATAACGGGGAAGAATACAATGGTGACTGGGACGCCAGGAGTTTCGATTGCATTCTACCACTGCCGGATGGCACAGTGCTCGCGAGTTATGCCATACCGGACATGACATTCTACGACCCGAGACACCTTCAGCGTTTAGGCCCGGGTCTGCAGGAAATGTACGAGGTAACAACGAAATTCGATGTTACCGGTTTTACACTTGATGTGGAGACCGGGAATATCTATGTTTTATCTTCGAGTTTCGTCGCGCCTATTGGTGTAACTTATTTGTATTGCTTCAACATCAATCTCGAACCACTTTGGGATAACATTGACCACGGGCAATTCCCGAAGTTCAGCACAGAGCTGCCTGTAATCGATGATAGCGGCGATATCCTTGGAATTATCAACGGGAGGCTGAAACGTATCGGGAGCGATGGTTCACCCGGCGGAGTTATTAGCTGCCAGGCGCGTAAACGCCCGGCCCTGTTCAATGACGGCACAATCGTGGTCATCTGCGAATCAGCGATTCTTTATTTCGATACCGGTCTGAATGTAACCGCGGCAATACCATTGCCTTCGGGACCCGGTACCGGCTCAGAATATACTGACCCGCCATTAATTGACACGAACGATAATTTTGCGATCTTTCACGGAAGTGATGTCTGGATCATCTCCCGCCATGGGGACGTTCTCGCGCATCGAACATTCGAATCGGATGTGCGTAAGGTTCGTCTCGGCCCGGATCACCTGTTCGTGGCGCTGGATGATGCGATATACAGGTTCCCGGTTTAAGGAACCAGGTTTACACATCGAACATAAGGATATGATTACTATGAACATTCTGAAATGCATATTCGTGATGATTGCACTGGTTATCGGGTTGATGCTCTTTCCGGGGTGCAACGCCGGCAGGATACCAGTACCTGCACAGAACATGTATAACCTTCCGGATGCGGCAGCCTTCCTCGGGAGCGGGCATCCGATGGACGGGGTGAATTACCGACGGAACAACAGGTCGCAATACCTGCTGCCTGAAACGCTTGAAGATTTCACCTCGATGGGAACCCCATTCAGAGAGTATATGGAAGAGAGATACAATTCATTCGCATTAACCGCCGATGAGAGAATCTATCTTGGGGGGCACTTCAACTACTCTATCGTAATAACACAGCCTTACTACCACCATTTCCAGGGGTACAGTTTATGGTCTTTCTTCTTTGGTGACGATAGTGGCCCCGTGGGTAATGGGGGGTTGGAGATCTTTGCCAC
>DAOVMN010000174.1 GCA_030630685.1 Thermoplasmata archaeon
CATCCAGGCGGATGCCGTGGTCACAGTTGTTCGATGCGGTGTTGCCTGTGAGGCTGGCATTGTTCCCCTGCAGATAGATGCCGTAGCCGCTGTTGTCATTTGCGGTGTTGTTCGTGAGCGTGCAGTTGCTACCCCTCAGCTCGATGCCGTAGCCGCTGTTGTTCTCGCATATGTTGTGTTCGAGCGTGCAGTGGTTCGAATGTCCCAGATTGATGCCGTCGCTGTTGTTCCATGCTATGTTGTCCGTGAGCATGCAGTTGCTCGAATCCCCCAGGGCAATACCGTCGCCACTGTTGTTCGATGCGAGGTTGTATTCGAGCTTGCAGTTGCTCAAATTATACAGGTAGATGCCGCTGCCGCTGTTGTTCTCTACTAAGTTGTTCTTGAGCGTGCAGTTATTTGAAGAAGATATGGAGATGCCGTCGCGAGGGTCTCTATCCGTACCCATGTTTTCAACATCGGTCATAGTGATGAGACTGTTATTGCATTGGTCCAACGAGATGCCATGACCACAATAAACTCCTGCGGTTGAACCATTGAAGTCGCAGTTTTTTATCGAACAATGGTCAGAATTAACCAGACGAACTCCACCTCCATTGACCTTAACGAAATCCATTTCGAGGTTTCCATAAATGGTTATCGCATAGCCATGGTATGCATAGTCTGCACTACTATTTATTGTTACTGCCTTAATCTTCAATGTTACATTCTCTTCCACCGTTACGGTATCTGTCAGATTATACGGGCTGGCCCAGTCCCATGTAGTGTCAAGGGTTATCGTGCCGTGAACATTCCCCGTGGTTACTTTATCATAGCCGCTCTCTCTGTATTCTAAATCACTATCGTAGACTTTTATTTCGTAGTTGTATGTTACGCCTTTGCTCAGTTCATCGTCACGATAGAAGGTTGCGTTACGGTTGAATGCTGCATGAATCAGTTCCCCTTCTCTCCAAAGTTCATATCTTCCGAAGTCTTCACGTTCATATCTTGACCATTCGAGGTCAACGACCTGGTTGCCTACATATTTGTCGTTCAGTGTTATCGCCTCGGCGTCCTCGCTGAGGACAACCACTGCCGCAAGGGCTACAAGCACAACGGCTCCGGTGAGGAGCAGCATTCGGGTGGTTTTTATCATGTTCAGTCCTCCTTTGTTATGTCTTCAGTTGTGTTCTCCTTATTGCTGTTTTCGTTTCCGGTCCCAACCGTGGTGTCTCGTGATTCCCGGTTTTCCCGGTCTTCCTGTTCGTCTTTCCTGTCCTCCTCCTAACCTTTTTTTTCTATAATCTCATCTTCCTTCTCCATCATCCCCCCCACCGGCACGATGCCCATCTTCACCAGCACGAGAAGCAGCACCACGACCAGTACGATAACTCCGCCAACCAGAAGCGCAACGCTGCCGCCGTCGTCGTCATCGCCGCCACCTGTGGGTTTCACATAGGTAATCGTCGTCGTTTTCTCCGTGGATTCCCCTGTTCTCGTGAGAGTAACATTCACAAGGATGGCATGTGTGCCTTCCGCAAGACCCGTGGGAAGGAGGAATTTCCCGGAATATTGATTCCCGTTCATGGTGGCGGATGCGACTTCCGTGCCATCTAGGAATATTAACACACTCCGGATGGCTGCGGCAGGATCGACCGTGATGTTGCCGGAAACCGTAATCGCTGTTCCAGGCGCGATTTTATCGGTGATATCGTTGATGGTTATTGTGATCGTGTGGACAACAGGCTCGTCACTTATCGTTTCTCCGGCACCGAATGGGGTTCCACCCAGGTCGGTCAGGGAAGGTGTTGTATCCGATCTGACCTTCGCCCAGATGTAGCCTGCATACTCCCCCATGTCTTCCGTACTCACTCCGGTATCCGAGCACTGCGCCCATTCGTTCCCGTTCCACCAGAACATGCGGAGTTTGGATTCATCCTTCCCGTCCAGGTCCGCTTCGGTGTAGTAGAGTTTGATGACGATCTCGTTCACGCCCTCGGATTCATCCAGATGCACATCGATGTACTTTCCAACGTCACCCTGGAAGCCCACTCCCGGATTGGAATCATATTTGAGGGTGGTGATGGTCACATCCTCGCCAGTGTCGTAATCCACCGTGGTATCCGTATCCTCCAGGGCATCAACCGTCCCTTCACCGGCAGGAACCACCTCCACATGTTTCGCGGAATATTCGGCGCCGATCCACGGTGTGTAATCAACATTTTCGCTCACGTTGTCGCCGCTGCCTGCGCCTGCGCCCGACGGTCCGGATTTATCACCCCACCAGTTGTTCTCCGCGTTGACTGTGACAGAGGGGTCGGTGTTCTCCATTCCCAGGTGTGCATTGCCTATGATCTCGTTCCAGTGGATTTCGGGCATGGAACCGTTCTCGCACAGGATGCCGATGCCGTTATTCGTTATGTTGCAATCACTCACTGTCACACCGGTCACACCTGAAACATAAACTCCGGCAGCGGAACCTTCGGCAGTGGAACCTTCGGCACCCCGGATGGTAAAGCCCCTGATATTGATCCCGTCCGCACTCAAATTGAACACGGGCATTTCCGGGTCGTTTGCCTGCACGGTACAGTTTTCCGAGCCGTCCCTGGAACGGATCGTAAGGCGTTTTGTCACTTCCACATTCTCGGTGTAGGTGCCGTCCTCCACCTCGATGATGTTGCCCTCCCCGGTGTCGGAGTCGTCGATGGCATTCTGGATCGTTGCGAAATCCTCGGAGGTGTTCAGGTTGTGAACCGGCATGGCAGGCTGGGCGTTGATCAGGGGGGCATATATGGCAGATTCAAGGACAGGGATGGAGTTGGCGGTTTGAACATAGATTTCGTTGTTCCCGGTATTATGGCCAGGGAACGGCAACTTCCATACTTTGCACTCCTCGTCCAGGCTCCATGCCTTGTCCTCCGGGTTTGCCTGCGACACCCACCGCCAGATCTCAAGGTTGTCCTCCTTCAGCCCCATGAGCTGCTCGTCCCGGTAGTGGAAGGTCAGGTAGAAGGGAGCCCCGCCGGAGGAGTAGAAGATATCCACGAAATTCGAGATGTTGACGCTATTTACCGGATACATGGGCGGCTGGGGCATCTTTGGAGGTGCCTCCACACTGCTGACATACATGGTCCTGTCGAACCCCTCCAGAGAGAAGGTCGTGGGATAGTTTGTGCCAATGGTGTTCTCCCTGTACTCGTTGGTGGTCTTTGAAAGGCAGTCCTCGTGGAGGTCGCAGCCATTGTCCATCGTGGAGATCCTGTTCTTCTCCACCTTGTTGTTGTGACCTCCGAAGTTCACGTTCAACACGTTGGTGTAGGAGATATTGATGCCATCCTGCCCACAGTTCAGTATGGTGTTCTCCATGATGGTGTTGTTGCTGCCACCTTCGATATGGATGCCGTACGTGTTCCACGAGAGGTTGTTGTTCCGGATGATGTTGTTGTCTGCCCTGATGGCTCCATAGTTCTCATCAAAATACCCGCGGAGGTAAATCGCGTAGTGTTTTCCCGTGATGATATTGCCCGCGATAAAGTTCCTCTCGTTGCTGTTACGCATCCAGTCCTCTCCCAGAGAAACACCGTGTCCTGTGTATCCATCGTAGTTCCTGATGGTGTTTCCTGTAATGGTGTTGTCGAAACAGCCGTATTCAAACAGAATTCCGTCCTTGCACTCGATGATCCGGTTGTTCTTGAAGATGCTGTCGCTGATTTTACCCAGTCCAAATGCGTATCTAGTGGCGTCCCTGACTTCGTTGTTATTCATGGTGACATGCTTGTGGGTGCCGCAGACAGAGGTAATAACACCGATATCGCACTGATCTATCTGATTGTCTTCAATGGTTGTGTTGGTGACATTGCCATATGTATTAATTGCCCCTGTGAACTTCGTCATGGAGTTACGGGCAACTGTGTGTCTGTCCCCTTTCAGTCCGATCCCTCCTTTGTATTCCACGGATGCTCCTTCCATGGTATTGTCCACAATCTTCTGATTCGAGCCCTCAACTATGATGGCTTTGTAGGTGACATCTGTGAATGTGTTGTTATGGATACTGGAATCCTTTCCGATGAACCAGATCCCGCAACCCACATTGGTGAAGGTGTTTTTATATATCTTGGAGTTGTTGGCAATCACACGGATTCCTTCGTCGAAACGGTCCGAGACACTGTTCTCGAAACTGTTCTCGTATATTCTGGAATTGTTCAGACTACAACGGATCCAGATGCTTCTGTAGATGTCTGTGAACTTATTGTTGTGAATACTGGCGTTCTCCAGATGGCGGCTATAGATGGCACGGCGGCAGTTGTCAAAGGTATTGTCAAAGATCTCCACATTGCTGCACGGAGGGTATTCTCCTTCTCCTGGGTCAACGCTGCCGAAAAGGATACTAGCGTATTGACTGTTGTCGTAACCGCTAAAAGTGTTATTCTTGATTGAAATTTCGGAGCAGTTCGTCATATCAAGCCCTGGATATCTGCCATCATAGTTGTTGGGAGCATAGAAGTTGGAGTTTATCACATGTATGTACTCACGGTTACTGTACCTGAGGCTTCCATACACGGTGACACCGTATATTTCGTCATCGGTACCAGCCAGATAGGAGTCGGTGGTATTGATGATCGTGCCGACCCCAATATTCAAATATGCACCTTTCCTAACAGTGACATGACCTGATAGTATATAAGGACCGCCATCTCCTGTAAAGTCTGTATCAATGATTACAAGACCCTGGACATTTCCGGTGGTGACATCGTCAATTTCGTCATCGCCGTACCAGTGATTTTTGCTGTCCCGTGTGAAATATTGTTCGATCCTATACTGATAGGTCTTATTCTTTTCCAGACCCGTGTCCTGATATTTCGTCACATTGATATCAGTGAAATTTGCCACCTCCACGTCATCCCTGAGAATGCTGGTGTAGGCGAAATCGTCGCCGTCGTAGCCGGTGGTCCATTCCATCTGTACTTCTGTGTTTCCCACAAAACGGTTGTAAAGAACCACTTTCGCTTCGGCGTCCTCGTTGAAGACAACCATTGCCGCAAGGGCAGCAAGTACAATGGCTCCGATCAGGAGCAGTATTCGGGTGTTTTTTGTCATTTTTAGTCCTCCTTTGTCATACCCCCGGTTATGTTCTCATTATTGCTGTTTTCGTTTCCTGTCCCAATCGTTGTGTCTCGTGATTCCCGGTCCTCCCGATTGTCTTTCCTGTCCCCGGTATCGTTATCCTTTTTCATATTCCCACTGTCCCACACTTCTTGCTCCCCTGCGGGTTTGTCATCTTTTTTCAGTGGCATTTCCTTCATTTCCTGTTTTCCTTCGGATTCCACTCTGCTCCCCTCATCATCCGGTACACTCTCACCAAATTCCAGCCCACCCCCTTTGGATTCCTGTACGCTCTCGTCAAATTCCAGCCCACTTCCCTTAGACTCCAGTCCGCTCTCCTCACCAGGAGACTCGATCCAGCCCCCTGTATCATCATCCTTCTTTCCACCCGGGGGTAGAACTCCCAG
>DAOVMN010000162.1 GCA_030630685.1 Thermoplasmata archaeon
CCCTTTTCCTACACCCCTGAACTCGAAACCCTTGGCTGTAAAGGCATTCCCATCATACACGTTCCGCCCATCGATCATGATGGGTGTCCTCATCCTTCCCTTGAAGAACTCCGGGGTCAGCTCCCGGTATTCATCATGCCCGGTCACCACTACCACCGCATCCACCCCGGAAACCGCCTCCTCGAGATCGTTCGTCAACCGTACACCCTCGAACTTCTTCACGTGCACGTCATGAACCACAACCTCTGCTCCCAATCCTATTAAGTGCTCGTACAGGGGCAGTGCTGGCGTGTTGCGGGTATCATCCGAGTTCTGCAGGAATGCGAACCCGAGCACACATATCTTTTTTCCCTTCACCGCCATCTCCCTCTCGTTGAACGCATCCTGTACCAGCTCGACCATGTGAATGGGCATGTAGTTATTGATATTCCTGCTTACCCCGATTAGCTCAGACACCACCTTGATGGATCCAAAACTGTCCACACCCCACTTCAGAAGCCAGGAATCCTTTGGAAGGCAGTGTCCCCCAACACCGGCTCCGGGGAAATGCATGTTCCTCACAGGATTCGCTGCTGGATTGGACGGATCATTCGGAAGAGAGTTGACAAACCTCCGGACATCGTAGACGTCAACGCCGAGGGACTCGCACATAAGCGCGACCTCGTTTGCAAATGCAATGTTCACATCCCGGTAGCTGTTCTCAGTGGTCTTTGCGACCTCTGCTGTCAGGGCATCGGTAGGATAGCGCTCCGCCTCGATGATGTGCGAGTATAATTCCATTGCCATTTCTGTGGAGCTCTCATCGACCCCCCCGATAATTCTCGGATAGCTCACAATGTTATGGATCAACCGACCCACCATTACCCTTTCGTAGGAGAATGCCAGATAGAAATCTTCACCTGCCTTCATTCCTGAGTTCTTTTCAAGTATTGGCTTGACAATATAATCCGTGGTTCCGGGAGCTACCGTTGATTCGATGACCACAAGCACTCCCTTCTTCATCAATTTTCCCACGTTCTTTGAAACCTCTTTCAGGGAAACATACCTTGGAATATGGTTCTCGTCAGTGGGGGTCTGCACATCGATAAGAATATAATCCATCTCCTTCAGAACCTCAAAGTCATCCGTCACCCGGAATGTCTTCTTCTCCTTTACCACCCTCTCAATTAATTCGGCAAGTCCAGGCTCATGCCCGCCAATCGGATTCTTACCATCGTTCAAAGCATCGATCTTCCATCCGGACCGCTTTGAACGCCTCTGCACACCTGTCACATCAAAGCCCGCATCGGCAAAAAGTGCGGCTGCTGGAATCCCAACATACCCCATTCCTATTACTGCTAGTTTTTTCATGTTATCATTTTTTTAATTCTACAACCTTAAATTCATATCTTACTTTTCTTGTATCTTTACCAGTATTGAACATCAACACTTCCTCTCACCTTCGAATCGTCTTTAAATCTCCAAAGACCTTTTGCAGGGGATTCAATTATTATTTCTAACTTATCTATAGTCATATCACTCAGAAGCACCTCTCGTTCAATTTCAGAGATTATCAAATCGCATTTCACAACATCTGATGTTTTATCCTCTGCAAGTACTTGGATCTCAACTGAGTTTGGCACCTCATACATTCTAGTCATACCTCCTGCAGTTTCATAAGCTTTGACTTCAGCACCATCAGGTAAATGGGGCCAGAACTTCAGGAGTTCTCCAACTCTTATAGGGACAAGAATATGAGGGCTTCCTGTCTCAAAACCCGTATTCAGCAATGAATTCACTTCAAGGTATGAATCGTTCCTAAGAGATCTTATCTTTGTTCTTACTCTTACTCCCATATTCAACACCTTCACGCTTTAAAAGAAATTCAATGGAAATGATTTTCCCTATCCTAGGTACTTTCTTGATTTCTTTTATTTTTCCTATTCTGTTCATCTTCTCCCTCACCCGAATCTTACGACCTCTCCAGTATGAGCGGATTTCATGGCCCCTTCAGCAATCTGAATCACCTTCACCCCGTCCTCACCTGTCACCAGAGGTCCTCTTTTCCTTTCGATTGCATCCACGAAATCCTCGAGCTCCAGCTTCAGGGGCTCCTCCTTCTTCAGACCAACGGAAACGGTCTCCATCTCAAGGGGCAGCTGGAAGAGATTTGCCTCGTTAACCTCCCCGAACTTCGAGGTCGAGATGTGAATGGATTGTGCCATGTAATCCAACTTAACAAAGCGTTTCTCGCAGGTGATCGACATCTCCCTCACGCGCATGGGAGTGAGCCAGTTTGTGTCCACGATCCCGAGCACATCGTTCCTGTACTTCAGCACGATCGTGGCATGGTCCTCGAATTCACACTGCCCGGACTTCCCAGCCACAGCGAACACCTCCGTGACCTCATCCCCGGCAAGATACCTGGATACATCGATATCATGTACTGCCAGGTCCATGATCACCCCGACATCCCGGATCCTTGGGGGATAGTTGCTCACCCTTCTGCTCGATAGGTTGATTATTTTACCAAACTCTCCCTTCTCCAACATCTGCTTTGTGTGCCGTACCACGGGATTGTGCCGTTCAATATGCCCTACAGCTAATGTCACCCCCACTTCATCCGCCATCCCGGCAATCTTCTCCGCTTCCCCACTGGTTCCTGCCAGGGGTTTCTCCATGAGCACATTTACTCCGGAATCAACAGCGTCCCTTCCTATCTCGTAATGCTTGGCTGTCGGGACAGCAATGGTGACAGCGTCCACCTGTTTCAGTAATTCCAGATGGTTCTCATAGAAACGACATCCGAACTTTGTTGCAATCGCCTTTCCACCAACTTTATCCTTGTCTGAAACACCAATTAACTTTACATTGTCCAGTTCCGAATAAACCCGTACATGGTTCTTTCCCATGGCACCGATTCCGATCACTCCAACTTTCAACATATGTATCAAGATCCTATATCATGCGGAGGTATTATTTGTCCCTCCGCTCCGGCCCCGGGAACCCCCTCGATAGAAACTCTTTTGCACCATCTACCTGAAATCTCTGCCGTAGGTTCTGATAGTTTTCCTTGCTTCTATAATCGAATGTTCCTCAACATCGTTGGTCATCAAGAAGTACAAATATTAAGCCTCATCCTGAACTCTTTTTAAAACAAACTCTCTCACTTTCTTAGCATATCGATAAGCCTCTTTCGCATCTTCCATAGCAGGTTCGGACCAATAATCCGGATAACGTATCTCAACCCCATAATCATTTAAGACTAAACAATATTCTCTTAACGATTCAAAACTCTCATCAAATTGTTTGCATAATTCAAGCAACCTCAAAAGATTGTGTATGCGTGGATACATCTCACCTTTTATAATTAAATATCCTTTCAGGTATTTCTCTGTTGCCTGCTGAGAATGAAAGCAAACCGTATCCAGCGGTATCTCTTTGCTGTCCAGATTATTTTCCGCATTAAGCAGATCGTTGTCGGCCTTATGAAACCATTCTCTCCCCGGATCATCCATACAATACCCTGCCCTCTGTTATCACGTCATGGAGAAATGAATTCTTATTTTCCATCCATTTTTTAATTTCTCCGGGTGTATAAACCAATATATCCATTGCAAAAGGATATGGATTGAATAACCTGTTGATTTCCCTTCCCCTTTTGAAGCGGGGTAGATTAGTTTCCTTGATTATCAATAGATCTAAATCGCTATCTGTAGTCGGTTTTCCGTAAGCATAAGAGCCAAACAGAATAACCTTTCTCGGCTTGTAATTCTTTACAATCTTTTGTATGATTTCATCTATTTGTCTCTCTGTTATCATAATATCAACTTTTTTTTACTTTATCATTCATTATGTCCAAGAATGGTGTTAGAGCTAAAACCCTAATCAATTACGAATAACCTCCTTTACCGATGTAATTTCGATAGGCAAAGGGTCGCCATGCTCGATATAAGACTCTATAAGCTTTCTTGCAACATCCTGGGCTATCTCCATCGTCTCAGCTATGGTTCTCCCCTGGGCAATAAGACCCTGAAGATTTTCGCTTGTTGCAAGATAGCCCCCCTCGTCCAGTTTTTCTATCTTTATTGACACAAGACATTCATCCATTGGTTATCGCCTCATACTTCATCTACTTTTTTCCACCCATTCCATTAAAACCTTATTGCTACATTTCCTTCGTTTCCGTTTTCATAGCATCCGCTCGGACACAGCAGCCCTCTTATCACGGGTCATCAATTCAGACCGCCGATAAACACGGTTTCCAATGATTCCTATTGAAGTTCTTTCCATTTTCATCACATATTTAACTATTTTCATCCTGAGGGCTGTCAAGTCTTGATTAGTAAATCGAGTTTTTTGCAGCCCGATTGAACAATTCATGTGCCAGTAATTTCTCTGCCTTATCGAGCCTGCAGCTCAAACGGCGCTCAGCACTTCGTGCATCACGGCTTATCGGGCCTTCGGCCCAAACGCCTGCCAGAACCTTCGGTTCTAACAGCCTTATCGACCCCTGCGGGGTCATCCGGCAATCGGAACTTTCAGTTCCTCATGCCTTGTCAACACTTCGTGTTGACCGGTCCACTGAACCTGCGGTTCAGTCGGCGACCTCTGCGGTGAATTTGTAGAAACAAGAAAAGGATTTCTAAGGGTTTCCCTTTCCATCCTATATCATGCGGAGGTATTATTTGTCCCCCCGCCCCGGGGCCCCTGATGAATCCACCTGATCCATTCCCTTCCTGTTCTTACCAAACTTCTCTTAAATTTTCTAAGCCATCGAGATAATCCTCATAACTTATCCTGCTCGTTACTCCATACTCACTAAGTGTATCCATAAACTCACTTACCGAGATTCTAGCTATATGTGCAGCTCTCACTATGGAGACCTTTCCCTCTTTATACAGTTTTATAATAAACGCCCTTCTTCCCATCTCTAAGAGCTCTGACAAGACTTTTAATTTGTCCTCTCTTTCGATTTCACTGAGCTCATTTATCAAAGCCAACTCTTTTTTATCTAAACTCATTGTTGTTTGCATCCGATCACTTTCCTTTTAGCATTTTCTATTATCTCGTTCTTATATCTACCCACAAGCTTCAAGTTCTCGATCTTTCTTAATCCTTTTTCTTTCTTGAACATATTTTTTTCACACAATCTTATCAATATGTTTATCGCAGTCGTGAATCTTATTTTTAATAACTTACAAGCATTGATTGCATTCTTATCATCAGTGGCTACAATCTGTGCTTTCCTTTCTATGCATAACACGATTGCTTCACTTTCACCAGATCCAAGCTTAAAATCCTCGACTAATCTTCGAATCAACTCTTTATTCTTTACCTTGCAAACCTTTATCTTTCCCTCTTCTATTCTTTTCTCAATTATCAATCCATCTAATGTCTTTTTAATGCAAGATTCTATTTCCACAGCTTCCGGTATTAAAATATCATCGTCATAATTATCGAGAAATATATCGAGAAGCTCTTTTTTTGTTAATAGTATCAGTGTCGAAGTGTCAAATATAATCATTGATTCAACTCATGATTTCGTGATCCTTTTACTGTTTCTTTATTTATCCTTCCGGCAGGTGCCCTGAACGCTTCGATCCTGCCGGCAACTGCCTCGATAGCCTTCTTTGCCTTTTTCAGATCCTCTACCTGTTCCTCATAGCTCAGGACATCGAATGCCCTGTCCACCTCATGAGAATAGCCTCTCCCACACCAGGTGTGGTTTCGGCATTCAGTGGCAAACTGCCCCTAAATGCCATGACATCCAATCTCGTGTCCG